>CAZUDG010000001.1:0-1270 GCA_964618775.1 uncultured Lachnospiraceae bacterium
AAGAAAGGAATTAATATATGAGACTATCATTTGAATATGTACAAGAACAACTAGAAAGAGTGCTAATAGAACATGGTAGCCCTGAAGATAAGGCAAAGAAAGTATCTTATGAAATGGCACGAAATTCATTAGAGGGGACTTACAGTCATGGTATTAATCGTTTTGCAAAACTAATCAAGGATATTGATAATGGATTAGTAAAGACTGATGAGGAACCTGTTATAGTGAACGGTTTTGGCGGAATTGAAAATTATGACGGTAAACTAGGACTAGGAATTACTAATGCACAGTTTTGTATGGATAGGGCTATTGAACTAGCTAAAGAGCATGGGGTGGGTATTGTAGCAATCAAGAATACTAACCACTGGCTTCGTGCTGCAACTTATGGTTATCAGGCATGTGATGCTGGAATGGCAGGTATTTGTTTTACTAATACAATGCCCAATATGCCAACATGGGGGGCGGTTGACTCTAGAATAGGTAATAATCCGCTAGTGTTAGCTTTCCCTAGAAAAAAAGGACATATGATTGTAGATATGGCCATGTCTCAATTTTCTTATGGTGCCTTAGAAGTAGCGAGGCTTGAGAATAGACAAATGTCAATTGATGCCGGTTTTGATAGAGATGGTAATTTGACTAAGGATCCAGATGGGGTACTTAAATCTGGACGTATTCTTCCAACAGGATATTGGAAAGGTGCAGCACTTTCATTTATGCTTGATATATTTGCTTCTACTATAGCTATGGGAAGATCTGTTGTAGAGATAGGCAAGCTAGAAGGGGGTGAGCACGGAGTATCTCAAGTGTTCATGGCAATAAATTACAAAGAGATTGTAGGAGAAGATGTTGCTGAACAAATAGCAGATAATGCAGTTGAGGATTTACTTGCATCAGAAAAGGGTGAACACACAGATAGAATCGTTTATCCAGGGCAAAGAATGCATGAATACAAAGCTGACAACTTAGAACATGGAATCCCTGTTAATGAAAAAATATGGAATAAAATAATGAGTCTTTAATTAATACTAAAAATAAAATACACTATTTTTATGAAAGAAGGCATAATAATGAAAATTTTAGTAACTCCAACCTCTATGCAAAAAGGTAAAGAAAGTAAAGCAATTCAAAAACTTAAAGAATTTGCTTCAGAAATAGTATATAACCCTTATGGAAGACCACTTACTGAAGATGAATTAATTCCGATTCTTAAGGATTGTGATGGGTTTATAGCTGGGCTAGATAATATAACAGACAAAGTATTATCAGAATG
>CAZUDG010000001.1:1370-35457 GCA_964618775.1 uncultured Lachnospiraceae bacterium
GGAAAAACAATTGGGATTCTTGGATTAGGTGCAATAGGTAAAAATGTTGCAAGATATGCACAAGGTTTTGGTATGAAGGTTATGGCATATGATCCTTATATTGATAAAGAATATGCCAAGGAAAACAATATTACAATAGCAAGTCTAGATGAAATATTTGTAAATGCCGATGTAATAAGCCTTCATTTGCCATTAACAGATGAAACAAGAAATTTAATTAATGGTGATGCAATTAATAAAATGAAAGATACTACAATTGTAATTAATACATCAAGAGGTGGAATCATTGATAAATACGCAGCCTATAGAGCTCTTTTAGAGAATAGATTAGGTGGACTTGGATTAGATGCATTTGAAGAAGAACCTCCAAAGAGATCACAACTTTTCGAATTAGATAATGTAATATTAACACCTCATACTGGAGCCCATACCGGGGAAGCTATAGATAATATGGCAAATCTATCTGTTGAGAATTTAATAAATGTACTATCAGGTAAAGAATGTAAGTACATAGTTAATAAATAGACTATTAAGAAAACCAGAAAACTAAGAATTTTTGAAATATAATTAACTATATCTTATCTAAACATCATTATAAGTAGTGCTCCATATTGCTAATTTGGAGCACTGTTTTTTATATTGAAATCTTATCAAGAAAGATTAACAAAAAAATCATTTAATACATTTTTTACTGTTCTTATGCTTTCAACATTGCCAATATTGGCCCCACTAAAGAGTAGTCCATTCTCAGCGTCCCCATGTGCGGCACTAATTAGGGCATCAGTTATGCAATAAGGTGTGGTAGCAGGGTTACATGTAGAAAGACAATTAAAGCATTTATCAACGGGAATTCTACCATCCTCAGCTCTTTTAATTAAATCATTTTTTATTGCACGGCCAGGCATTCCTACGGGGCTTTTAATTATAGATAAGTTGTCTTCGTTGACATTAAGATAAGCAAGTTTATAGTTTATATTTGCATCGCATTCTTCTGTAGGAATAAACTTTGTTCCTACTTGAATTCCCTCTGCCCCGAGGGAGAAAGCGTGTTCCATATCTTCCTTAGTATTTATTCCACCTGCTAAAACAACAGGAATTGTTTTCTTATACTTAACTTCATAGGTTTTTACTAATGAAATAATCTTTTTAATTTCTTGATCATAGTTTGAAAGATCATTATCTTGTCTTATTAAGCTTTGTTTATCACCACACAAATCATCATATTTAAATCCTAGATGTCCACCTGCTTTGGGGCCTTCAATAATAACGGCATCAGGGCTTGTGTTTGATTTTCTATCCCACATTTTTAGAATTACGCTGGCAGATTTAAGAGATGATACTATAGGCACTAACTTTGATTTAGAGCCCTTTGCTATCTGTGGCAAGTCTATTGGTAAGCCTGCACCAGATATAATTAAGTCAATACCATTTTTGATGGATTCAGTTACATATTTTGAGTAGTTTTGAGTTGCCACCATAATATTAACACCAAGTATTCCTTTTGGTGCAATGTCTCTAGCTTTTTTTATATGTTCACCTATCATTTTTAGGTTTGCTTTTAAAGGATCTTTCTTAAATTCAGGATCATTAAATCCTATTTGTGCTGTAGAAATAACACCAATACCACCATAGGATGAGACAGTTCCTGCTAGCCTGCTAAGACTAATACCAACTCCCATTCCACCTTGGATAATTGGTAGATTTGCTTTTAGGCTTCCAATTACTAATGGTTTATACATATATCCTCTTTCTATTGACATTTGGTCAATGATTTATTAGTATTTCAGTAGAATATCTTTCTTACTATATTACTTATACACATTTTTATTGGAAATCTTACATTACATAACATATAAAGGAGAAGAGAGTATGGGATTATTTGATTTTTTATATAATAAAGAGGAAAAAGAAACATATAATGGAATGACTTTAGACGGACAACCAGTATTTAACCTTTCCAAAAAAGAAAGTAGATGGATTGGGAAATCTCGATTCATAGTTTTAGGTTCTTACGGAAGGAAAGATAAGGCATATTATAAAAATGTACAACAGGCTATTAAAGAATTAGGACATGATGATAAAGTAACATTTTTAAGAGATAATTCTGAGTTGATGAAATTTGGAGTTTTAAATACCCCTGCTATTGTAGTGGATGGGAAGATAGTTACATATGGGAAATACATTGAAGTAGAAGATGTTAAAGAACTTTTCGAAAGATTTGATATTAAATAGTTTTTTAAGGCAATAAAAAAAGGATTACTTATGTAAGTAATCCTTTTTAAATATTTGCTTATGCAAGATTAACATTAACAGCTTGCATTCCACGTTGACCTTTTTCTAAGTCAAATGTTACAGCTTGACCTTCATCGATAGTTTTAAAACCATCCATTGCAAGACCTGAGAAATGTACGAATACATCTTCTCCACCATCGTCATTTGTAATAAATCCAAAACCTTTTTGTGAATTAAACCATTTTACAGTACCTGTGTTCATCAAAGTTACCTCCTTAATTTTCCTATATCTCTAAAAAAAAACACATACAATCGTAAATCAAAAGATGATCTACAAAAATATGTGAAATCAATTCTTTATTAAAAATACTCTTTTATATTAACACCAATAACTTAGTAAGTCAAGACATTATTTGAGAAATTATACACTTTCAGGTGTGAATTTGAAATATATCAAAAGTATAACACTTGTATTTGTGAAAATAAAGAAGCTTGTGCGATATCCCACAAGCTTCTTGTAAGAATTTCATTAAGTGGAGCTGAGGGGAATCGAACCCCTGTCCGAAAGCCCATTCATTACAACTTCTCCCATTACAGTCAATTTACTGACATTCCCTTAGTTTTACGCCAATTGACAGGCTTAAAACCTTAGTAGCTTATTAATTTTCTACTATCTATAAGCTTTAATAGTAGAGTGTCTTGCTAATTTGATGCCGGGGTCTTAGATCGCAAGAATTCTAAGTCCGACAGCAGCTTTATTAAGCTGCGAACGCTAGTTCGTTGTTTTCGTTTGCGTTTAAATTTAAGTTCTAGGTTATTGACGCGGTCCCAGGCCGCGAATGGCTATTATAACTTCAAAACCCCCGTCGAAACCAGTACAACCCCTAATATTATGAGTATGGTTACAAACAGATATACTATTATTATACACTATTTCCTAATAAAATCAACTGAAAACATTTTCATAACCAAGATTGCCTTTAAAACCTTTCATAACTAAAATTAAAATTATAATTAAATAAGAATCTTTATTATACGAATGTTTTATATTTTAAAGAATATTATGGAAGTAAGTATAAAGTAGGGGTAATAGGTAGAATACATGAACAATGCTATAAATTTACCAGATAATTATTATCAGCCAACAGAATTAAAAAACTTATTAAGATTATTATCTAGTCAAAATGCGATGTGGACAAGAAGCTACATAGTCTCTTATGTTTCAGAAATAGAAGATATAATAGTCCTTGAAAACAGGCTTTATATGAATGCAATTGATTTTAAAAACATTTTCAATATATATTATGGTGATGAAACATCAGCAGTTTTAGAAGCTTTACTTAGAGATTACACCAGTAAATTAATAGAGACTTTAAAAGTTTTAAAAACAAATTATAAAAACCAAGATTCAAAATCCGAACAAGAAATAATAGAAGGCCAACAAGAAGAATTAGAAGCTTATGAAAATTGGAATGCTATAGGAATTGAGATAGCAGTTTTTTTATCTGACATTAATCCATATCTAGATTTTAACCAGATGGAAAACCTGATACTAGACCATATTGACATGACAAGAAGTCAAATGGAACAAAGATTACAAAGGGAGTATGCTTATGAAGTCCACCAATATGACTTTATAGAATATCATAGTCTTATGATTGCTGACATTTTAAGTAAGGCAATTATTGAGATGTTTTATAATAATGTGTCTTAAGGCCTTCATAAGACTTAATTTTTGCATATGTCTAAATATTTAAAGAAACATCATATATTAATAAAGTGAAAACCTTTTTATACTTGATGCATAAAGTATTATATATTATAAAATTGGTGAGTCTCATGGAATATATGTTATTAGTAAATAAACATACATTTGAAAAAAACTTATATTATAAAACTGAAGAAGCTATATCTATCACAATTAATTATCCATCTTTTGAATCTAAGGACTTCTCTTCATTTGTAAAATACTTAAATGAGTATTATTTTTCTAAATTGCTTCTACATTCAAAATACGAAATCTATAGATTATATAAACTAGCCCAGTCTGAATATGATTATGCTATGGCTAATGACTTTCCCTTTAGAAGATATGAATACTATCTAGACTTTAATATTACTTATAATAAAAATTGTAATTTAAGCCTATATTATGACACTTATATCTATACAGGCGGAGCTCATGGCAATACAATAAGAAGATCAGATACTTGGAATTTACAAACAGGTAAACTTATGTCAATTACCGATTATCTAGAAGATAAAGGTAATTACAGAGAATTCCTGATTGGGGAAATAATTAGGAGCATAGAAGAAACAATAGGAACAGATAGATTTATTTATTTTGAAGATTATAACCAGCTAGTAAGGGACACATTTCAAGAAGATAGTTTTTATTTGATAGAGGATATAAATGAAAGTAATAATAATAAGCCTGATGATCAAAAATCAGGATATATTTACAATGAAGATGACAGCAGTGACAGCACTAGTGGCATAATAATATACTTTCAACAATACGATATTGGACCTTATGTTTCAGGTATAACTAAATTTTTCATACCATTTACTAATAAGAATCTAAGATCTCCTTTATGTAAATGAATAGTAGAATATAATTAAAGGATTTTATATTTGAAATATTCTTAAAACCACCTTTGTTTTAAGGCTTTAAAGGTGACTCTTCTTTTGATTGACGAGGGAATCTATTCATGATAAACTTATTTGATATTAAATATAATGGAGGGGTATTATGAGAAAAAAATTGACTTTTGTATTTGTAACGTTAATATTAAGTTTTATTTTTATTACAGGATGTTCTGCTGGATCTGATTATCAGTTTTCAGACCCAAAAGAAGGAACAACTGTGGCAGAAATTGTAATAGAGGATCACGGCTCTATTTTTATTAAATTCTTTGATAAAGAGGCTCCAAAAGCTGTAGAGAATTTTATCACTCATGCCAAAGATGGATACTATGATGGGCTTACTTTTCATAGAATTATTGAAAATTTTATGATTCAAGGTGGAGATCCAAATGGTGATGGGACTGGTGGAGAAAGTATATGGGGAGAAGCCTTTGAAGATGAATTTGCTGATAATATACATCCATACAAAGGAGCACTTTGTATGGCAAATAGCGGACCCAATACTAACGGAAGTCAGTTTTTTATAGTACAAAGTTCTGATACCTATACAGAAAAAGATCTAAGTCAGTATGGTTTTATATATGATATGGAATTTGATGAAGATGCAACAAAAACCTATGGAGAAATCGGTGGTACACCTTGGCTTTATCAAATGCATACTGTATTTGGACAAGTATATGATGGTTTAGATGTACTTGATGAAGTTGCAGCTGTAGGTAAAATCAATCCAACAGCTGGAATTCCAGAAGAAGACGTAATTATAGAAACTATAAAAATATTCGAGTATTAATATATGTTCTCTAAGGCTTTATACATGATTGAATGGAGTATGATAGAAAGGAACATGTGATGGAGAAATTTACTATTCTGGTTGTTGATGATGAAAGTAGAATGCGGAAGCTATTAAAAGATTTTTTATCCAAAGAAAATTATAATGTAATTGAAGCAGAAGACGGTGAGAGGGCTCTAGATATATTTTTTGATAATAACAATATTGACCTTATTATACTGGATGTTATGATGCCTAGAGTTGATGGATGGGAAGTTTGTCGCCAAATTAGAAAGTTTTCTGATGTTCCTATTATTATGCTTACTGCCAAGGGAGAGGAAGAGGATGAGCTTCAAGGCTTTAAACTTGGAGTTGATGAATACATTTCTAAACCTTTTAGTCCTAAGGTTTTAGTAGCAAGGGTAGAAGCAATTTTTAGAAGAACCAACAATTTAGATATAGAGGCTGTAGAAGTTGGTGGCATATATATGGACAAAACAGCCCACCAAGTAAAAATAGATGGACAAGCACTAGATTTAAGCTTTAAAGAGTTTGAGCTTTTAACTTATTTTATACAAAATGAAGGTGTGGCACTATCTCGAGAAAAGATATTAAATAATGTATGGAATTATGACTATTTTGGTGATGCTAGGACTATTGATACCCATGTAAAAAAGGTAAGAAGCAAATTAGGAGACAAAGGTAAATATATAAAGACCATTTGGGGCCTAGGTTATAAATTTGAGGTTGATGAATAATGCTTGGTTCATTTGTAAGCAAAATTAAAAATAGGAAAAAGAACTTGAACAATTATGTAAAAAGACATTACTCTTTAAGAATGAAGATGACTTTTACACTTATTGTATTAATTGCCATAACGATATTTTCGATTTGGCTATTTAATCAGATATTTCTAGAAGACTATTATATACTAAGTAAAATAGATATATTAGATGAGAGCTACGGCTTTATTAATGAATCCTATAGTGGTGAGAATGAAGCTTTAGATGACGAAGACATATACGATATCCAAAGACTTAGTGAGGTTAAAAATGTTAGAGTATATGTAATTAACGACAATTTGGCATTGGAATTCCCCCAAGTAAATGAAGCTGATCCTGAGTATTTAAGAATTTTTTCGGTTTTACAGGATTATTTTTTTAGGGGAATTAACAAGGATATTGCAGCAGAGGAATTAGAACAAAGAGATATGTATAGCATCTATAAATTGCATGACATGAGGATAGATGCAAGTTATGTGGAGTTAATTGGTCAATTAGACAACGGTTATATAGTATATATGAGAACAAATTTAGATAGCATTCAAGAAAATGTGGCTATATCTAACAAGTTTCTTGCTATAGTAGGATTTAGTGCGACTATAATTGGCTCTATTATTATGTTTTATGTTAGCAATAAGTTTACCAAACCAATACTTAGGCTTTCTGAAATTGCTAAAAAGATGACTAATTTAGATTTCACAGTAAAGTATAAAGTAGAAAGCAAGGATGAGATTGGTGATTTGGGATCAAGTATTAATTCCTTATCAAAAAAACTCGAATCTACAATTTCGGAACTAAAGGGTGCCAATAACGAGCTAAGATTAGACATTGAGAATAAAATAAAAACCAATGAAAGACAGCAAGAGTTTGTTTCAAATGTTTCCCATGAACTTAAAACTCCAATTGCTATAATTCAAGGCTATACTGAGGGTTTAAAAGAAAATGTCTATGAAGACGAAGAACATCGAGATTATTACTGTGATGTTATAATTGATGAAACCAAGAAAATGAATCAAATGGTAAAGGGATTAATATCCCTTAGTCATTTAGAATCAGGAGATGGAGAAATCGAATTTGAACATTTTGATATTGTGGCAGTAATTAATTCAATGATAAATTCTAATTTGATTTTATTTGAACATAATGATATAAGTCTTATATTTAACCAAACTGAACCTGTATATGTATGGGGAGATGTTTATATGGTTGAAGAAGTACTAAGTAATTATATAAGCAATGCAATCAACCATGCACATGATAATAAGGTAATTGAAATGAAAGTAACCCAAAAGAATGAAGTTGTTAGAATTAGTGTCTTTAATACTGGTAAGAATATTCCTGAGAATGAACTTGACAAAGTATGGGACAAGTTTTATAAAGTAGATAAAGCTAGAACAAGAGAATATGGTGGAAGTGGAATAGGATTGTCAATAGTTAAGGCTATAATGAATTCCCTTAACCAAAAGTTTGGTGTTAATAATTATGAAGATGGAGTAGAATTTTGGTTTGAACTTGATGGTAAATCTGCATAAAATTATTGGCCCAAAGTTAAGATTATTATCATAACTTCAGGCCAATTATTTATATAAATATGGGGGAGGAGAGAGTAAAAAAAGTTTTATGAAAAAATGATTAAATACATTTCATAAAAAGATTATATAATCTTTTTAACTTAATCTACACTACATATTTATTATAAGATATATATATGATTAAAATATGAAGATAATAAAGATAATTTGTTAACATTTATGTTCATATTTTGTTTTTAAATAAAATGTCAAATAAACAAAAGTAATGGAGGATTTTTTTAATGGATCAATTAATTATTCCAAAGAACTATGAATCTTTATTAGATATAAAAGAAACACAAATTGCTATCAAATTCTGTAAAGATTTTTTTGAAAGAGAACTTGCAAGACAATTGAATTTGACACGTGTATCTGCCCCTTTATTTGTTAAACCAGAATCAGGTTTAAATGATAATTTAAGTGGAGTAGAACGTCCTGTTAGATTTGATGTGATAGAAGAAAATTCTGTGCTTGAAATTGTTCATTCTCTTGCTAAGTGGAAAAGACTTGCTTTAAGAGATTATCATTTTGAATATGGAGAAGGTCTTTATACTGATATGAATGCTATTAGAAGAGATGAGATTACAGGTAATATACATTCTATCTTTGTTGATCAGTGGGACTGGGAACTTATTATACATAAAGAAGAAAGAACTATGGAGGCTTTAAAAAGCATAGTTAGAAAAGTATACATATCCCTAAAAACAACTGAAAGGGCTTTAAATACTGAATATGATTTTTTAGAAGAAATTCTTCCAGATGATATATTTTTTATTACTTCACAAGAACTTGAAGACTTGTATCCAGATTCCTCATCAAAGGAAAGAGAATATAAGATATCTAAAGAGTATGGTGCAGTATTTATTTCTCAAATTGGTGGTACACTTAAATCAGGTAAACCACATGATGGTAGAGCACCAGATTATGATGATTGGAATTTGAATGGTGATATTTTGTTTTATTATCCTATGCTTGATATTGTTATAGAAATCTCATCAATGGGAATTCGTGTTGATGAAGAGACTTTAGTTAAGCAGCTAGAAATAAGAGGTTGCATGGATAGAGTACAGATGCCATTTCAAAAATCATTAATAAATAAGGAGTTGCCTTATACAGTAGGAGGGGGTATAGGTCAGTCGAGAATGTGTATGTTCTTTTTGAAAAAAGCTCATATAGGAGAAGTTCAGGCTTCAGCATGGCCTGAGTATATGATAAAAGAAACTAAAGAAAACGGAATATATTTGTTGTAAAGAAATTTTTCATCCAAAGAAGAGCTTATCTTTTTTGGATGATTTTTAATTTGTTACAAGATTCTGAAGATTTTTAATATAAAAATAAATTTATTGAAATTAAATTTTAAAGTGCTATAATCAGTGCATCTAGTAAAAGTACAAAAGGATAATATTGAATATCCCATGGGCATTTAACATGGAAGATCCAATGTTCTTCCCAACAATTAATAGAAAGATAGGATGAATTATGAGAATAGTAATTGTAGGGGATGGTAAAGTAGGCCATACTCTTATGAAGGAATTATCCCAAGAAGGACATGATGTTGTAATAATCGACAACAATATGGAAGTTGTGGAACAGTCCTTAAATAAATATGACATAATGGCTATACGTGGCAATGGTGCAAGTTATCAAGTGTTAAAACAGGCAGAGGTTGATGAGGCTGATATATTAATAGCAGCAACATCAAGTGATGAAATTAATATGCTCAGCTGTTTAGTTGCAAAAAAACTAGGTGCTAAAAGTACAGTAGCTCGTGTTAGGAACCCAGAATATTCGGAACAACTTTTTATTATGCGTGAAGAGTTAGGACTTAATATGTCAATTAACCCGGAATATACTGCGGCAAAAGAAATATCAAGAGTACTACGTTTTCCAACTGCACAAAAGATTGAGACGTTTTCTAGGGGAAGAGTTGAACTTATTCAATTACCAGTTAAAAAGGGGTCTAAACTTGATGGGCAACCTTTGTTGACATTAGGCTCTACTTTCAAATCAAAAATTTTAATATGTGCAATTGAAAGAGATGATGAAGTTGTTATTCCTAGTGGTGATTTTATCTTACAAGCTGGTGACGAGATATATTTAACAGCTTCAGCAGTGCAAATTACTAGTTTTGTAAAAAATGCCGGATTAATGAAAGAAAAAATAAAGTCAGTTATGATAGTAGGTGGAGGTAGAATTTCCTACTACCTTGCTAAAATGCTTGAAGATGTGGGAATGGAAGTAAGGATTGTTGAGAAAGATTATGGCAGAGCAAAACATTTAAGTGAGGAATTGCCAGAAACCATGATTATTCATGGTGATGGTACAAATCATGAATTACTTTTTGAAGAAGAGATTGATAGTACAGATGCATTTGTAGCTTTAACTGGCAATGACGAAGAGAACATTATCGTTTCAATGTTCGCTTCTAATAATGATGTGGGGAAAATAATCACAAAGGTTAACAACTTGGATCTTGCTCGTCTTTTAGATGAGAATTTATTAGATACAGTGGTATCACCAAGATACTTAACTGCTAACCAAATAATTCAATATGTTAGAGCCCTTCAAAATTCAATGGGTAGCAACGTACAAACTCTTCATAGAATTATTAATGATCAAGTAGAAGTTTTAGAGTTTACTGTTAAAGTAAACCATCATTTCCTAGGAGTTACGTTGAGAGAACTTGAGTTGAAAAACAATCTTCTTATTTCATGTATAGTGCGTGGTAAAGAAATTATTATACCAGGGGGAGAAGATACAATCGAGCTTAATGACAATGTTATAGTAGTTACTACTATACCTTATTTACGTGATTTGAAAGATATTGTCAAAGAGTGAACTTAACTAACAAATTCTATTTGAATATCTTAAAATGGAGCAATACATAATGAATATTAAAATGGTTTTATATGTTTTAGGCTATATTATGAAATTAGAAGGAGTTTTGCTTGTTCTGCCACTTATGGTAGCCTTTTACTATAGAGAGGATACAATCCTTAGCTTTATTATTACTATATTATTGTTGTTTTTTATTGGATTTATATTGGCTTATAAAAAACCAAAAAATGATTTAATATATGCAAAAGAAGGATTAGTTATTGTGGCTCTTTCATGGATTGTTTTATCTTTATTTGGGGCTCTTCCTTTTACCTTTAGTGGTGAAATACCTAATTATATCAATGCAGTATTTGAGATTGTTTCTGGTTTTACGACTACAGGATCAAGTATTCTTATTGATGTGGAAGCAATGTCTAAGGGGCTTTTGTTCTGGAGAAGCTTTACACATTGGATAGGTGGTATGGGGGTTTTAGTATTTGTGCTATCAATTATTCCTTTAGCTGGTGGCAGAGCTATGTATATAATGAAGGCTGAAGTTCCAGGTCCAATTGTAGATAAAGTGGTTCCTAAAATAAAAGAATCAGCAAAAATCTTATATCGTATATATATTGTTATGACACTTATTTTGATTATACTTTTAATAGCAGGAGGAATGCCCTTTTTTGATAGTATGTTACATGCTTTTGGTACAGCAGGTACTGGAGGTTTTGGTATTAAGGCAACTAGTGTTGGTGCATATAATAGTGCTTACATAGATGTAGTTATAACAATATTTATGATCTTGTTTGGTATTAATTTTAATTTGTATTATATTATGCTTAGTGGAAACATTATTACAGCATTGAAAAGTGAAGAACTCAGAAATTATATTGGTATAATAGCAATATCTGCCCTTGCTATAGCAATTAATATATTACCAAGATACGATAACTTTTTTCAGTCTCTTAGATATTCAGCATTTCAAGTGGGTTCAATTATTACAACAACAGGGTATGCAACCACTGATTTTAATCAATGGCCAATGTTTTCAAAAGGTATTTTGTTTTTACTAATGTTTATTGGTGCATGTGCGGGATCTACTGGTGGAGGTTTGAAAGTATCTAGGCTAGTAATTTTATTTAAATCCATTATTCAATATTTAAAAAGCCTAATACATCCAAGATTTATGGGATCTGTTAGGTTTGAAGGCAAACCCGTTGATAATTCAATTTTAAAGGGTGTACATGTATATCTTTCTATATATTTTTTCATTTACTTAATATCTATATTATTAATTAGTGTTGATAATATAGATTTTGAGACAACAATTACAGCAGTGACAACTTGTTTTAATAATGTAGGACCAGGACTAGGATTGGTTGGGCCAGCAGGCAATTTTGATGGTTTTTCAAACTTCTCCAAAATAGTACTTTCTATTGATATGTTACTTGGAAGACTAGAGATATTTCCTATCCTTATGATTTTTTCACCCTCTTTATGGAAGAAAAAACCTCATCAACATTCAATAAAAGTATATAATAAAACATCAAATGAATAGCTTTTCTAAAGTACATAACAATATTTAAAATGGAGTTAGTAAATGAATTTAAAAATGGTTTTATATGTTTTAAGCTTTATTATGAGATTAGAAGCTGCACTTCTTGTTTTGCCTCTTTTTGTTTCCATATATTATGGAGAGAATATAATATTTAGTTTTATTATTACCATAATTTTACTGCTGGTTTTTAGCTATATAATATCTTTGAAAAAGCCAAAGAACCATGTAATATATGCAAAAGATGGATTTATCATTGTTGCTCTTTCTTGGATTGTATTATCATTATTTGGTGCATTACCTTTTTATATAAGTGGTGAAATACCTGGATTTATAGATGCTGTATTTGAATCTGTATCGGGCTTTTCAACTACAGGTTCTAGTGTAGTAATTGATATAGAATCTATGTCTAAGGGTCTGCTATTTTGGAGAAGCTTTACCCAATGGATTGGAGGTATGGGAGTTTTAGTTTTTGTATTATCCATAGTACCTTTAGCTGGTGGTAGGTCAATGTATATTATGAAAGCAGAAATTCCTGGACCTACAGTAGATAAGCTAGTTCCCAAAATACAAAAAACTGCAATGATTCTATATATAATATACATAGCTATGACTATTATATTATTATTACTATTAATATCAGGCGGTATGTCTTTATTTGACAGTGTTTTACATGCCTTTGGTACAGCAGGAACTGGCGGATTTGGTATCAAATCAACTAGTGTTGCCCACTATAGTAGTGCATTTATAGAGGTTGTAATAACAATATTTATGATATTGTTTGGTATTAACTTTAACATTTATTATATTATATTTACAGGTAGTATCATTACAGCCCTAAAGAGTGAAGAGCTTAGAAATTATATTTGTGTAATTGCAGTATCCACTCTTTTAATAGCAATTAACTTACTGCCCAATTACAATGATTTTCTGCAATCTATGAGATATGCAGTATTCCAAGTTAGTTCAACGATTAGTACTACAGGTTATGTTACTTCTGATTTTAATCAGTGGCCCATGTTTTCAAAGATGGTTTTATTTCTTCTAATGTTTACAGGGGCTTGTTCAGGTTCAACGGGTGGTGGTATAAAGATATCCAGATTGACAATTGTATTTAAATCAATAATACAACAGTTAAAATCAATAATTCACCCTAGATATGTTGACAGTGTAAGATTTGAAAAGAAGGCTATGGCAAAATCTACAATAAAAGGGGTTCATTTATATCTAGCAATATATTTTTTCGTATATTTTATTTCAATATTATTAGTTAGTATTGATGATATTGATTTTGAAACAACTGTATCAGCAGTAACCACTTGTTTTAATACAGTTGCACCAGGATTTGGAATGGTAGGACCAGCAGGGAACTTTGTTGAATTCTCGAATTTTTCCAAAATTATACTTTCTATTGATATGTTACTTGGAAGATTAGAAATATTCCCAATCATTATGTTGTTTTCACCCTCTATGTGGAGGAAAAAAACTTACACTGATTTGGTTAAGATATTTGATAAAGGGGCGATTGAGTAAGGAAAAATCATAATTATTTAATTTTATAAATGATAGGAGGAGGGAAGTTTATGAAAAAAATTAATTTACATGTAGGATTCGTTTTATTGTTACTTGTAACTTTTATTATGGTGGGATGTTCTAGTTCTGATAAGGGTATTGAGATTGCTCAAGATGGAGGCTATGTAACAGAAACAGCATCTGCAGTATCGCAAAACAATGCTGCAGGTTTTGATATGGATGCTAGTGGGGAAATGGATGCCATAGCTGAGGAAAAGGGAGAGGCCTTAGAAGATGGTATAGGATCAGATGCTAGTGCTAATGTGCTCTATGACTCTAATGACAAGATTATCCGTAAAGTTTGGTTGGGTCTTGAGACTCAGGCATTTGATGAGCTGATAAAATCAATTGAAACTCAGGTAAGTGAACTTGGAGGCTACATAGAATCATCAAATATAACTGGTAGACACTATCATAGTGACAATTTAAGATATGGTGCTATTGCTGCAAGAATTCCCAAAGAAACAGTTGATGGATTTGTCAATAATATTGGTGAAATTGCTAATATAACACAAAAGTCAGAAGATGTTGAGAATGTTACCCTACAATATGTAGACTTAGAAAGTCGTACTGAGGCTTTAGAAATAGAGCAAGAAAGACTATTAGTATTATTAGAAAGAGCCGAAGATATAGAAGTAATTATATCTTTAGAAACAAGACTTACAAATGTACGATATGAATTACAAAGCCTCAAAACCCAAACAAGAACAATAGATAATCTTGTAGACTATTCAACTATTACCATGGAGATTCAAGAGGTTAGGTTAATGAGCGGTGGTCTAGATACTGAAGAATCTATAGGAGATAGAATTGGCAGAGGTTTAGAGAAAACATTTTATAATATGAAAGAAGGATTGGCCAATTTTATAGTTTGGTTTGTAGTAAGCCTTCCATACATAATTATATGGCTAGTTATTATCTTTATAATCTTATTTTTAATTAGAAGGCTTATAGGCAAGAGAAAATTTAGAAAAAAACTAAAGTATATGGATTATGGTGAAGCTAAAAGCCAGGATAATAAAGAATATGTTAATCAAGATTTAAATGAAGAGGTAAGTGGAGATAAAGAGAATACTAGAGACAAATAAAGTAAATAAAGATATAATTATAGATTGGAATGACTTCCGTAAGCTAGAATTAAGACTCTCTATAAATAGACAAGGTAAGCAAGAAAGGTCTATTTAAGGATATTACGTCTAATTTTGCATATGGAGGTCATTTTTTGTAAAGTTATTTATCTTATTAAATAATAACTTGAAAGTATTTACAAAATTTACAAATTGTTATTTTTTTTTATGCTTTTATATGTTATTATATTTTTAATAAACACCTATCATAAACACACTTGTAATACCAACACCCCACTAAGGGAGCGATTAAAATGACTACATTTATAATTATATTAACAATCATTTTGCTAGTTATATTTATTATTTCTTGGATCTTGTCCAATCGTATATTAAAACCTCAAGTAAGAAACTATGACGATCTATATGATCTTGAAATTGCAGAGGGAAGATTAGACGAAAGCTTATATTCAAGTTGGCAAAAGGAAGAGTTTTTTGTGGAATCGGAATTTGGATACCAATTATCTTGTATGCTAATTAACAATGAGATTAGTAAAAAACAAGCTGAAATTCCAAATACAAAGATTAAAATAGCAATCCTTGTTCATGGCTATACTCGTGGTAAGTACTCTAGCATGATATATGCAAACTATTTTCTAAAACGAGGAATAACAGTTTTAGCCTACGACCATAGAAATCATGGTTTAAGTGGTAAATCCTATACAACAATGGGATACTACGAAAAATATGATTTAAACACTATTATAGATTGGTGCTATAGCCATTATGATGGTAATGTATCGGTAATTACTCATGGAGAATCAATGGGAGCTGCAACTGTACTTTCACAGTTAGCAACAGATACAAGAGTATATTTAACTATAGCAGATAGTGGGTTCTCAGAGTATCCTGAGTTTGCAAAATACATACTTAAAAACACATATAAGTTACCGAGTTTTCCTTTTTTACATACGATTGCATTGATCATAAGATTAAGAGCTGGATTCTCAATACAAGATGTTGTTCCCATACAAGGTGTAGCAATAAGTAACAAGCCAATTTTGTTTATACATGGCTTAGAAGATAGAAAGATTCCATATACAATGAGCAAAGATATGTTTGAAGCAAAAGCAAACAATAAAGATATATTATTAGTCCCAGGTGCTGGACATGTACAGTCAGTTACTACTGATCCACAAACTTATGAAAAAAAGTTAAATGAGTTTTTGGATAGATATAATTACTAAAACAAAAGTTGAAAAATAAAGCTAAACAACAATAGTGCAGGTGGTCTGTGAATATATGTATTCATAAACCTTCTGCTTTCTTTATATTTACATTCTTAATAGGATATGCATAAAATTATTTTAAACAGCCTAGAATATAAAAGATATAATAAAATATAGACAAAGGTGGTATGGATTTATGATTGGAATGTTAATAGCTATTATTTCGGGTGCCCTAATGAGTATTCAAGGGATTTTTAATACGGGTGTCACAAAACAGACTAATATATGGCTGTCATCTTCATTTGTACAATTGACAGCCTTTATCGTTTGCTTTGTGGGATGGTTTATAGTTGGTAGGGGTGTGGGGGTTGCTTCTTTATTTAAAATTAATAATAAATATATGTTACTAGGTGGAGTAATGGGGGCACTTATAACATTTACAGTAGTTATGGCTATGGGGTCCCTAGGTCCTGCCAGAGCTACCATGTTGATTGTTGTGGCTCAATTAATCACATCATACTTGGTAGAAGTCTTTGGTCTGTTTGGCTCAGAAAAGGTTGATTTTGAATGGAGAAAGTTAATTGGAATAGCCGTGATTATAGCAGGTATTATTATTTTCAAATGGGAAATCAAATAGAAGGTATATAAAGTCATGGCTTTTACTATTTGGCTATTGTAATATTTGGATTTATTGGTTAAAATAATAGGTATAACTATGGATTGAGGATATTTGTGAATGATCTTTATAAAAGGAGATCATTTATGGATTTAAATAAAATTAAGCTTATTCTTATCATATCGTTTGTTGTTTTAGCTGGAACTCTATATAGTTGTAATCATAAGAATAACGATATTATTTCTTTAGACAACTCTGACATGAATAATGTAGATGATCAAGGAATTAGTGAAGAATCATCAGACATAGATAATCCAATACAAGAAGATTTGACAATAGAAGAAAGCCCCACTGAAAGCCAAAAACTAATATATGTTCATATATGTGGGGCGGTCAAAACTCCTAATGTTTATCCAGTTAAGGAATATACTAGATTATTTGAACTTGTTGAAATTGCAGGTGGCCTATCACCAGATGCAGCAGGAGATTTTATTAATCAAGCTGCTACAGTAAGTGATGGAGACCAAGTCTATATTCCAACTAGACAAGAAGTAGAAGAATCTAATTTAACAATTCCTATTGCCAGCTCTAATGAACAAGGAAGTGATAAAGTTAATATCAATACTGCTTCTATGGATGAATTAATGACATTAACAGGCATTGGAGAATCAAAAGCTAATAGCATAATTGATTATAGGCAAAAACATGGCGATTTTAATAAGATTGAAGATATTATGAATATAAGTGGCATTAAAGACGCAGCTTTCAACAAAATTTCGGAATTTATTACTGTTAATTAAAATATAGATTATGAGGTGGTTTTGTGGCGAAAAAAGTACTTGTTGTAGATGATGAAAAGCTAATAGTTAAGGGAATCAGGTTTAGCTTAGAACAAGATAGTATGGAAGTTGATACTGCCTATGATGGTGAAACAGCCTTAGAGTTGGCTAAGAGAAGTCAATATGATGTTATCTTACTTGACGTTATGTTGCCAGAGATGTCTGGTTTTGAGGTTTGCCAGAATATTAGGGAGTTTTCAGATGTTCCTATCATTATGCTTACTGCAAAGAATGATGATATGGATAAAATTTTAGGTTTAGAATATGGGGCGGATGATTATATAACTAAGCCATTTAATATTCTAGAACTAAAGGCACGAATTAGGGCTATTTTACGTAGAAACAAAAAGCATGAACCAGAGGACAATAGCAAGAAAATTCAAGTTTCTAATATGAAGCTTGATATAGAAAGTAGACGTGTTTTTATAGATGAAGAGGAAGTAAGTTTAACAGCAAAAGAATTTGACTTACTTGAATTATTAATACAAAACCCCAACAAAGTATATAGCAGAGATGACCTTCTTAATTTAGTATGGGGATATGATTATCCAGGAGACGAAAGAACTGTGGATGTTCACATACGTAGATTAAGAGAAAAAGTTGAAAAAAATCCTAGCGATCCAAAATTCATACATACAAAATGGGGTGTTGGTTATTTTTTCCAAAATTAAATCTAAAGTATGGATTATAAACAGTATGAGGGTCAACATTTTTGTTGCCCTCTTCTTAATTGGTATATTGCCCTCCTTTTTCCTTGCCTCAGAAATTATCACTACTTATAATGAGAATGCTAGGACTCAGAGAATCTCAGAGTTGCAAAGTCAAGGGAGTTTTCTATCTAATTTAATATTAACATCAGGATATCTTGATGACACATCTGTTGAGAATGTTAATCAAGAGATTAGCAGGGACTCAAGTTTTTACCAATCTCGTATTATAGTTATTAGTCAAGATATGAAGATTTTAAAAGATACTTACGGCCTCGAAGAAGGTAAAACACTTATTTCTAAAGAAGTGATAAATGCCTTAAGAGGAGAAAGTAGTATTAATACTGAGAAAAATGAAGAGTATATTGAAATAATTCTACCGATTACAGATAGTTCAACAAAAGAAACTTATGGCGTATTAGTAACAAATTTCGCAATCAAGAATATTACCGGCCTATCAAATACTCTTTTAAGAAGTGTTACTAATATGATAATTACAATAGGTGTTTTGTTGGCAGCAATTGCTTTTATAGTTTCTGGAATCTTTATGAGACCTTTGAATAAATTGGTTCGTACCATTAATAATTTACAAGAAGGATATATGGAAGAGAAACTTGAGGTTGATGGCTACAATGAAATACAAGAAATTCAAAAAGCCTTGAATCAAATGTTACAAAAGATTAAAATTCTAGAAAGTTCTAGGCAAGAATTTGTATCTAATGTATCTCATGAATTAAAGACTCCCCTTACATCAGTAAAGGTATTAGCAGATTCACTTCTTGCTCAAGAAGATGCACCACCAGAGCTCTATAGAGAGTTTCTAGTAGATATAACAGAAGAAATTGACAGAGAAAACATAATTATTAACGATTTACTTACTCTTGTGAAGTTGGATAAATCATCTAGTGATATTAGTATATCAACTGTAAATATTAATGACCTATTAGAGCTAGTATTAAAACGACTTAGACCAATTGCCCAACAAAGGAATATAGAACTGGTTTATGAGAGTTACAGGGTAGTAATGGTAGAAGTAGATGAAGTAAAATTATCTCTAGCTCTAACCAATTTAATAGAAAACGCTATCAAGTATAACTTAGAAGATGGTTGGGTTAGGGTTTCGTTAAATGCTGACCACAAGTATTTTTATATTAAAGTAGCAGACTCTGGTATTGGGTTTTCTGAAGAAGAGAAAGATTCAATATTTGAGAGATTTTATAGGATAGATAAAGGACGTTCAAGGGGTACAGGTGGAACGGGTCTTGGACTTTCGATTACAAAGAACGTTATACTTATGCACAAAGGTGCGATTAAGGTTCACAGTATAGAAGGGGAGGGTACGACTTTTACCCTGCGTATACCTATTAACTATATCGAGTAGCTAAGGGGCGGAATCTGTCAGGGCGGAACCTGGTATAAGAGCATAATAAGGGTTCCGTTGTTGGGAGGCACAAAAGTCACCCTTATTATGCTCTTATACCAGGTTCCTATTGGCAGGTTGGAGTGAGGGCAGGGATGGTGACGTTATAATAAGATGCAAAAGTCATGCTTATTATGCTCTTAGGCTAGGTTCCTCATTGGCAAGTTGGAGTGAGGGCAGGGATGGTGAATTTGATATAGGAAGTAAAGTCGCCCTTATTGGGTTTGGGTAGAAAGTGAAAGGGTTGGTGAATGGGATTGTGAAAAGAAATAGAATCTTTTTTTGTATGATTTTATTATCATTTATATTTTTAGTGTCATGTGTGGAGAAAGATGGTGGTAATATTGAGTCAGATTCTGGTGAAGAATTGATGCAGATATACTATCTTGATGCAACACAAACAAGTATTGTTGGAATGGATTATTTTCCTGAGGCGGGGGTTACTGGTGAGTTAATTGAAGAGAGTATGGATGCCCTTAGTTTAAGTCCTCAAAGTTCGGCTATGAAAAAGGCAAAGCCAGATTCAGTGGTTATGCAAAGTTATCAATTAGCGGATGATGGGAGATTAACAATAGATTTTAGTCCGGAGTATAATGAGCTTATTGGTACAGCGGAGGTTTTATGTAGGGCAACCATTGTGAAGACTTTGATACAAATTGAAGGTGTTGATAGAATAGAATTTACCGTTAATGGACAGCCTCTTCTAGATAGTAAAGAGAAGCCAGTCGGCTTTATGGATAATGAGAGTTTTATTCATTCCACTAATGCTGAGAATGTATATGTAACTGTATATTTTTCAGATGAAGCTGGGCAAGCTTTATTAGCATCTAATTTAAGAATAACATATGACGGTAATATTAGTATTGCAGAATTAATTTTGAATAGGTTAATTTTAGGACCGGTTGAGGATAACATGCAAGCAATTATTCCTGAAGGAGCAGAACTTAATAGCGTAACAATAAAGGATGGGATTTGCTATGTTGATTTCAATGAAGAGTTTGTAAATTTGAATCCAAACATAGATCCAGAAATAGTAATATATTCTGTGGTTAATTCACTAGTAGAGTTATCTTATATTAATAAAGTCCAGTTTACTATTAATGGTGTTATGGTTGAAGAATATAATGGAATTGACTTTAACGAACCATTTGAGCGTAAACTAGAATTAATCGATGAAAGCAGATAAGGGGTGGGATGCCTTTGATAATTAAAAGACCAATGATATGGGTTTTGCTAGCATTTCTTTGGGGAGTGGCACTTCACAAACAAAGCTCACTCCTCATTTGTTTTATCTTTGTTTTTTTATATATTCTAGGAACATGTTTCATATATCGAATTCTCAAGTTTAAAAAAGCCAACTTTACTTCCTCTTGTTTTTTGCTTTTATTACCCTTGTTTTTGATTATAGGATATGTTGCAATGGGGCAGGCAAACCTTGCTCATGAAATGGATTCATATTTTGATGATAAAATAGAAGGAAATATAGTAGGTAAGATAAAACATATAGAAGAAAGGGAAGGCTACCAGTTATTAACCTTAAAAGATAACATAATATCTATAAATTCCAATCAAAACTATAGTCCCAATAATGATTCAATAGTTAAATTCTATAGTAATGGTATACAAGTATATAATAATTATCCAATTACTTCCAAAATAGGCAATTCCATATCTATAAATGGTGAGATAATAAAATATCAAAAAGCCTCAAATCCAGGACAATTCGATGAATATCAATATAATAAAACCCTCAGATATGATTATAAGGTATATTGTGATAGTGCAGAGATATTAAGTGAAGAATATTCAGTATATTATGACTTTTTGTATAGGATAAAAAATAAAATATTTAATGTATACGATACAATACTTCCGGAGAAAAACTCTGGAGTTTTATCCGCTATGATCCTAGGTGATAAAGCCACTTTAGATAAAGATATAAAAGAATTGTATCAGACCCATGGGATATCACATATCCTTGCTATTTCAGGACTTCATGTATCTCTAATAGGCATGTCATTATATAAGTTACTACGAAAGTTAAGCCTAAAGATCCCTTTTGCTGTTATTTTATCTCTTGTATTTATATACTCTTATGGGATTCTTACTAACTTTAGTGTGTCGACAAAAAGAGCTATAATTATGTTGTTTTTTTTATTAATTTCTAAGGTAATAGGAAGGACTTATGACTTGGTTTCTGTGGCTTGCCTTAGTGGTCTAATTATATTAATAGAAAATCCTCTTCAAATATATAGTGTAGGTTTTTTGTTGTCTTATGGTGCAATTTTAGGAATTGGCTTAGTTTACCCAAATCTATCTAAAGTATTTCAGATAAATAATAAAGTATTAAAACTCCTATTTGATAGTATTCTTATTAGTTTAAGTGTTCAGATTATGACATTACCTATTCTCATATATTTCTTTTTTGAAATCTCCACATATTCCATCTTGTTTAACATTATATTGGTGCCTTTTGTTACGATTATTATTATTCTTGCTATTATTGGAGGGCTTATAGGAATAGTATATATGCCTCTTGCTCCCCTTTTTTTAGGAGGGGTTTATTACATACTAAACTTTTATGAGTGGATTTTAAATGTAGCTAATTATTTACCTCTACATACTTTAATTATGGGTAGGCCAAGTCCTAGTATTATAATAACTTATTATTTCATATTATTTTTATTTATTATTTTGAATTACTGGAAAGAGAAAAAGCATAGTCATTTTCTTCTTATATTATTACTAATTATTTTCATTCCTCACCAAGGAAATAATCTAGAAGTCATTTTTCTTGATGTGGGTCAGGGAGATAGTATATTTATAGAATCTAAAGATGGGACTAGATATTTGTTTGATGGTGGAAGCTCTAGCGTTAAAGAAGTAGGCAAATATCGACTTGTTCCTTTTCTAAAATCAAATGGAATAAGCAAACTTGATTATGTATTTATATCACACTTTGATAAGGATCATGTAAATGGAGTTCTTGAAATAATGGAAGAGATGGACCCCAGTGGAAGTTCGAATAGTATAAGTATTGAAACATTAGTACTAGGAAACTCAAGAAATCAAATAAAAACAAATGATGTCAGGGAAATAAGTGAAGATGATCTGTATGTGAAGTGTCTTGATATTGCTAAAGAAAATGGAATAAAGCTTGTATATATGGAACAAGGAGACTATATAAAAGAAGATGACTTGTTAATAAGTTGCCTAAGTCCAAAGGGTAGTTATTCCTCTAATAATGAAAACTCCATGATATTAGATATCAACTATAAAGATTTCAATTTATTACTAACTGGTGATATTGAAGGTCAAGGTGAAGTAGCATTAAATGAGGTCTTACTGGAGTTAAGTAAAAAAGAACAAGGATATGACATATTAAAAGTTGCCCACCATGGCTCTAAAAACTCTACTTCTAATGAATTCTTAAGTATTGTAGGTCCCAAACATGCAGTTATTTCTAGTGGTAAAAACAATTCTTATGGCCATCCCCACCAAGAGTTACTTGACCGTTTAAAGGAAACTAATAGCAAAATATATACTACAACAAATGAAGGTGCAATAACTGTTATAACAGATGGTAAGCTTATGCAAATAGAAAGTTTTCTAGGAAAATAGCGTAAAGATATAGTCTGTTATGTAATAGATTTGTGCTTCAAACAGGCACTATAGGAGAGCGTCATAAAGAAGAAAAGACTTTGCTTAATAAGGGGGGGAAAAATTGGTACACTGCTCATGTTAATATATATATTAAAGACAAACAAGTGAAAAACATTATTATAAGAGATGGATACTTAGACGGTGTAGACGATGACTTCATGGATTTAGCTATAGATGGTCTTATAGAAGAATTTGTCACAATTAATCAATGATTAAAGGAGGTAAAGCCTATGAATAGAATTATCATAAAAAAAGGCAATTTGTACGGTGTAATGAATGAATCTGGCCAAATCATCCTAGAACCTTCCTATGACTATATTAGCGAATTTAACCCTTGGGGATACGCAGTTGTTAAGAAGTCTTCGGACTATCGTTTGATAGATATAGATGGTAAGTATGCAAATAATGACAGATATGTCTCATTAAGGTACATAGAAGATGAAGAAAAATTCATCGGAGAAAGAATAGGCAAATTATGCTTTATTAATTTTGAAAGAGAGATAATAATGGATCCTGTCAAAGATTATGACATGATTTGTTATCTATCCAATGGCTTCTATCAGGTCGAAAAAGATGAGAAATATGGTTATATAGATGAAGAAGGTAATGAAGTAATCCCACTACAATATATATATGCCGATGCATTTTCGGAAAATGGACTTGCCTTGGTGGAGCTTGATAATAATTTGATAGGATATATAAATACAAAGGGTGAAATGGTTATTGAAGGGAAATATGATACAGGTACTTACTTCAGCCATAATTTAGCAGCAGTATCTATAGATGGTAAGTACATATATATTGATAATAAGGGGAATCAAGTAATAGACCAAACATACAAGTATGCAGGAGGATTTACAGAGTTTGGCCTAGCGAAAACCCAGCTATTGGATGGACGAGAGCAGCTTATAAGACCAGACGGGTCCCCAGTCCTTATATTAAACGAAGAATTCGAAATAGAAGAATTTGTACTTGATAAAAAGATCACCACATACAAAGGAGAAGGCAAAGTAGGCCTAATTAATAGTCAAGGTGAAATCATCACAGGTTTAAAATTCGATCAAGGAAAAATATTAGAAAATTCAGAATTTCATCCCTTTCTAAAAGATGGTTACTGGGGTTACCTTAATGATGAAGGTAAAGTAGTATTAAATAGATATGCAACTGGAGCTAATAGCATGGGAGACTTAAGTTTATTAAATGTGTATTACCCAATCAGAGAAGAAATCGAAGATATAGAATATAATAGAAATAGAGAAAAAACTCGTATAAAATCTAAAAACAAGAAAAATAAAGATAGCCAGCAAACTTTGCAAAAAGAAGCAAAAAAGTATCAAAGTGGGGAATTTTATGTGATTCATAGATTTTTCCAAGGTACTGCACCAGCTAGAAAAAAGGAATATGTAGAACTTGATTGTCACGGTAGAGAGCTAGGAGGTAGATATTATGAACAAACAATTTATTAAAATTCCAACAGATAAAATAGACCAAATTAAAACAAGTATAATTATTGTAAAAGCTATTAATGGAAAAGTTATAACAAAAGACGAGTTGATAGAAGCTTTAGATATGAAGGGTTTGATCTTAACTCCAGAAATCAAGAAAAGCTTCTTGAAAGATTTTCCGGAATTAGAATTAGATTAAAAACTTCCATAAATATATATAAGGGAAAACTGTCTTTGACAATATGGTAAACCTTGTTATATAGTTAACATTATGACTAAGAAAATTCAATGATTTATTCCAATAAGAGAACTTTTGCTGGCCTTAGAAATTTAAAGGAGACGTAAAAATGACTAGTAGTCAACCAAAGAAGATGATTCTATTATATGTATTAATGATTCTTCATAAATATTCAGATATAGATAACCCATTAACTATAAACGAGATTATAGAAAAAATTTATGATGATTTTAAAATGACTGTTGATAGGAAAACTGTAAAACGCAATATAGAGAATTTGGATTACTTTTTAGATGATAATTCTTTTCGTTATTTTTTAAATGGTGAATCCTTTTATACAAAGGAATCGCCAGAAATTATTACTGAGGCTAAAGATCCAGACCATATAAACAAGGGATACTATTATTATTTACAGCATTACTTCACAGAAGGGGAGCTGCGTATAATTATAGAAAGTTTATTATTTTCGAAATACATTACCATAAGTAATCGTAAAGAATTAATAGGAAAACTAAAAAATCTTACTAGCGAACATTTCAAACCTCGTGAAAGCCGTTTAGGATCATCAAAACAATTTGAAGGCATAGATATAGGCAACCAAGAAATATTTATAAATATTGAAGACTTAGATGAAGCTATTAGTAAAAAGAGACAGGTATCTTTTTACTATACAAATTATGAGATAAAAGGTGACAAGTTACATCCAAAGATAAACTTAGATAAGGGCGGAAATAAAAAAGAGTACATAATAAATCCTTATGAAATAGTGTCTTCAAATGGCAAGCATTATCTCATATGTAATAATGATAATTACGATAATGTTTCACATTACAGACTAGATCGTATGAAAAATATTCATATATTAGACACAAAAAGAAAAGACACAAAAGAGGTAAAAGGGATAGAAGAACAAATAAACATACCCAAACATATGAAAGAGCACATATATATGTACTCCGGAGAATCTATCTCTGTAACCTTTAAATTCAAAAAGATATTGTTAAATGAAATTGCAGACTGGTTTGGGCCATCAGATATAAAAATTCTTAAAGAAACTGAAGCTGAAGCAATTGTAAAGGTTACGGTAAATAGAAAAGCAATAAGAAAATGGGCACTTCAATATGGCATACATGCACAAGTGCTAGACCCTCCAAGTTTAGTGGAAGAAATAAAGGAAGATATAAGGATAATTAGGGAAAAATATGAAGAAAAAAAGATTAATTAGTGGAGACCATACAATATTATAAAAAGTATAGGAGGACGAAATGTTAAAAATTAAGAATTTTACCAAGATTTATAAAGGTGGTAACAAGGCTGTAGACAATTTAAGTTTAATAATATCACCAGGGGACATTTATGGTTTTATAGGTCATAATGGGGCTGGTAAAACCACAACACTTAAAGCTGTTGCTGGAATATTGGATTTTAATGATGGGGAAATATTAATCGATAATATTTCTATTAAAGATGAACCTGTACTTTGTAAAGAAAAAATGGCTTATATACCTGACAATCCAGATATCTACGAACATATGACAGGATTACAATTTATCAATTTTATAGCTGACGTATACCAAATTAGCACTAATGATAGGGAAGTATTAATCAATGAATATGGAGAAATGTTTGATATATCTAAGAATTACGATGACTTGATTGGATCATATTCCCATGGGATGAAGCAAAAGATATCCATTATTGCAGCTCTTGTTCACAAACCAAAACTTTTAATACTTGACGAACCTTTTGTTGGTCTTGATCCTAAAGCTTCTCATGACTTAAAACAGGTATTTAAGGAACTTTGCGATGGTGGCAGTGCTATTATATTCTCAACTCATGTTCTTGAAGTTGTAGAAAAACTTTGCAATAGGGTAGGGATTATTCAAGACGGTAAGTTAATAGCTGATGGACCCACTAAGGATGTGGTTGGGGATAAGAGTTTAGAAGACGTATTCCTAAACCAGGTTAATTCCAGGGAGGGATAAGATGAAAAATCTATGGCTATTAACGAAAGTTATACTTGGTTCTACATTTAATATAAGTAAGGTATTTAAAAAAAGTAACCTAAAACAAAACATTATTAAAATACTGGGTGTTTTGGGATTTGTTGGTTTAGCCCTTTTAATTATGGTAAGTGTTTATTTGTATTCTTATGGAATAGGTACTATCCTTGCTACAATTGGGCAAGTAGAAGTATTAGCCCAATTGATGATGGCTATTATTTCAGTGATAATAATGATGACAACCATTTCTCGTGTTAAGGGGACTTTATTTGGATTTAAGGACTATGATTTAGTTATGTCCTTACCAATAGAAAGTAATATTATAGTGGCAAGTAGGCTTTTATCCTTATATATTATTAATTTGCTTACTGCCTTTATTATAATGGTTCCAGCGAATATTGCTTATGGAGTGCTTAACAAGCCAGATCCTATATTTTATATTTATAGTCTTATTGCACTTGTCTTTATACCGGTTATTCCTATGATTGTAGGAACTATACTAGGGACAATAATTGTATATATAGCATCTAAGATGAGACGTACTAATTTTGTTAGCTTGATATTAAACTTTGTTTTGGTACTTGGAATACTTTTAATTAGTACGCTTACAAGCAGCTCAGAGGAAGCTTTGGTAAATAGCAATGTCTTTATAGCTAATAAAATCAATGAAACTTACCCTTTGGCTAGAATGTATAAAGAAGCAGTAATAGATTATAATGTCATATCCCTTATATTATTTATCATTATATCAATAGTATTTTTTGGTTTATATGTTTGGATTGTAGGCTATAAATTTAAAGAAATTAATAATGGACTCATATCAATAGCTACTAAGAATAGAGGTAAGAAAAGAAGGAATAATTATATCCAGTCAAGTAGATTTTTTGCTCTTTATAAAAATGAGTTTTCTAGGTATTTTTCATCGTCAGTGTATGTAATAAATACTAGTTTTTCTATGATTTTATTAATTATCCTATCAGTAGCCAGTTTGTTTATAAAGCCAGAAAACTTAGCCCAGATGTTGGAAATACCAGAAATAACAGATGTGTTAGGAAGTTTATTACCTGTTTTTATATCATTTTGTGTAGTTATGGTTTATACAAGTGCCTGCTCTATTTCAATGGAAGGCAAAAACCTATGGATTGTTAAATCAATTCCTGTGACAACTAAAGAAATATTTAACAGTAAGATAGCAGTTAATTTAAGCTTAATCCTGCCAACTGTATATATAAGTATTATATTGCTAACAATAGGGCTTAGCCTGGAAATAAGCCAAATGCTGATTACTATGACCATGGCAACAGCATATGCTTTCTTTATTTCAGTATTTGGATTGCTAATCAATCTTATGTTTCCTAAATTAAATTGGCAATCTGAAGTTGTAGTAGTTAAGCAATCCCTGGCATCATTAATAGCAATATTTGGCGGTATAGCGGTAGCATTAATACCTATAGGTGGACAATACTTGTTTAGGAATGCTAGCAATCCAATAAATGTTAATGTACTAACAATTGTTTTAATAATTATAACTACTATTATTATGTATATTGTTTTAATTAAAAAGGGTAGCAAGCTATTTATAAGGCTATAGCAGTCCTAAATATTTACAAGTTCTTAGTATATAGTTTGTTTTTAGGCTTTTAATCACAAAATGATTGTGGTATAATCTGGTTGTGGTTTGAATATTTTTAAAACCTATGTTTATACTATTATAAGATTTTAATGAAAATTACACTGGATTTGAAAGGAGAAATTTTAATGAGCACATATTTTGACATTGAAAAAGTACTAGGTAGAGAAATTATAGATTCTAGAGGGAATCCAACTGTTGAGGTAGAGGTTGTATTAGCGGACGGAAGCATGGGTAGAGCAGCAGTTCCATCAGGCGCATCTACAGGAGCATTTGAAGCAGTTGAACTTAGAGATGGTGATAAAGACCGTTATCTAGGACAAGGTGTATTAAAAGCAGTTGAGAACGTGAATACAGTTATTGCAGATGCAGTTATTGGTATGAATGCGTTAAATCAGGTAGAAATAGATAAAAAGATGATCGACTTAGACGGAACTCATAACAAAGGTAATTTAGGAGCTAACGCTATTCTTGGTGTATCTCTAGCAGTTGCAGCAGCTGCAGCAGATTCAGTTGAGATGCCACTTTACCAATATATTGGTGGTGTTAATGCTAAGACTTTACCAGTTCCTATGATGAACGTAATTAATGGTGGTAAGCATGCAGACTCAAGCTTAAACATTCAAGAGTTTATGATTATGCCAGTTGGAGCGAAATCATTTGCAGAAGCTTTAGAATGGTGTACTACAGTATTCCATACTCTTAAGAAATTACTTCAAAATGATGGTTATGTTACTGCAGTAGGAGATGAAGGTGGATTTGCTCCTAAGTTCGATACTGACGAACAGGCTTTAGATTATATTGTTAAAGCAGTTGAAACAGCAGGATACAAGAGTGGTGACGATTTCCAAATCGCACTAGACGTTGCATCTACAGAGATGTACGAAGAAGCTATAAAAGTTGGAAGAGAAGGTGAATACTTCTTCTGGAAAGCTGACGAATTTAAGAATGTTGATCAAATGATCGATTACATGGAAGATTTAGTTGATAGATATCCAATTACTTCTATTGAAGATGGACTTGCTGAAGAAGACTTTGAAGGTTGGGTAAGACTTGTAGATCGTCTTGGAGATAGAATACAACTAGTTGGTGACGATTTATTTGTTACTAACACAGAAAGACTTGAAAAAGGTATCGACATGGGAGCTGCTAACTCTATATTAATTAAGTTCAACCAAATCGGTACTTTAACAGAAACTCTAGATGCAATTGAAATGGCTAAAAACACTGGTTGGACAGCTGTTATTTCCCATAGATCTGGTGAAACAGAAGATGTTACTTTAGCAGATATTGCAGTAGCAACTAATGCTGGACAAATAAAAACAGGAGCTCCTTCAAGAAGTGACCGTGTTGCAAAATACAACCGTCTACTAAGAATTGAAGAACAACTTGGAAGCTCAGCTATTTATCCAGGAAAAGATGCTTTTAAAGTAGGTAAATAATAAACATATTAAAATATATATTAAAAAAGACAGATTGTGTTAGATAACACAATCTGTCTTTTTTAATATCAAGATTATGTGGAAAGACGTCAGATGTGCCATCTCTTTTCAGTTATCCATACTTAAGCACTTATTACTTATAAGCTATTTATCATTAATGGATTTTTGAATCTCCACAATTACAATAGGCATAAATGATAAAACCATTACTATAGACCATTGTGCAAGGTTTAAAGGCACAACACTAAATATAGCTGCCAATGGTTCTATAGATATTACTGCTATTTGTAAGAAGGCACAAATTATAAAGGATAGTAGAAGTTGGGGATTAGAGAACAGTCCTATTTTTCTTATAGAATGCTCACTCCTCATGTTAAAAGAATGAAATAGTTGGGATAAACTAAGTACGCTAAATGCCATAGTTCTGCCAATCACAGGTTCAACTCTTGATGCAATAGATACTGTGCTTTGACCTCCAAAAAAGGGTAGGGCAAGGCTAGAAGCATCATAAAGCCTAATTCCAATTATATATGCACATAGACTAAGTGAACCTACCAATAGTCCTTCTAAAATAATTTTGCCACCAAGACCATCAGAAAAAATTCCTTTATCAGGTGATATAGGCTTTTTCTTCATAATATCCTTATCAGCAGGATCAACAGCTAGTGAAATTGCGGGCAAGGAATCTGTGACTAAATTTACCCAAAGAAGCTGTATAGACTTTAAAGGAGAGGGTAGGTTTAGGATAATTGCTACAAATATAGTCATTAATTCACCTATATTACAAGAAAGTAGAAAATGTATAGCTTTTCTGATATTATCATATATTCCACGGCCTTCTTTTACAGCGGCAACAATAGTTGCAAAGTTATCATCGATTAATACCATATCAGAAGCATTTTTAGCCACGTCAGTCCCAGAGATTCCCATGGCACATCCTATATCAGCAGCATTTAATGCAGGTGCATCATTGACGCCATCACCAGTCATAGCAACAACTTCACCATTTCCTTGAAAAGCCTTTACAATTCGAACCTTATGTTCAGGAGTCACCCTAGCAAAAACTTTATATTTATGTATGTTAGATCTCAGAGTTTCATCATCCATTTTATTAAGTTCTACTCCAGAAATAGCAGAATCTTCAGAATCATATTTAGAAATTATTCCTATTTCAGATGCTATAGCACATGCTGTTATTATGTGGTCTCCAGTAATCATAACAGGGTTTATTCCTGCCATTTTACAGGTAAAAACCGCTTCTTTAACTTCTTTTCTTGGGGGATCAATCATTCCAAGGAGGCCTAAAAATATCAAATCTGATTCTAGTACAGAGTTCTTTTGAGATTCATTTTTTTTATTTAATTTTTGCATTTCATCGTAAGAAATCTCTTTATATGTAACTGCAATAACCCTAAGAGCTCGTTTGGACATGTCAATATTTATTTTTTCAATTTGTCTTTTCACAGTAGGATTTATAGGAGATAAGCTTCCGTTTTTATAAACATATTTACATTCGTCTAATACAACATCCAGGGCACCCTTTGTTATACTTATGTAATTATCATTTTCGATTTGATGAAGGGTTGTCATTTGTTTTCTACTACTATCAAAAGGAATCTCATAAAGTCTAGGGTTCTTTTTATCTAAAACATTTTTGTCTAAACCATCATTATATGCTGCCATTACAATGGCATTTTCAGTTGGATCTCCAGTGATTGTAGGTATTTTTTTCGAGATGTTTTTTCTTCTTAATCCTTTTTTATTAGTCTTTTCTATAGTGGAGTCATTGCACAATGCTCCAAAGGTTAGCAGTCTTTTAGAAAAATCTGAAACTAATTTCTCCTTTCCTTTGTAGGAAGAAACTTCAGTTACTGTCATTTTGTTTTGAGTTAAAGTACCTGTCTTATCTGAAGCAATAACTGAAGCACTTCCTAAGGTTTCAACTGCTGGCAGTTTTCTTATAACAGCATTTTTCTTTGCCATTCGTTGAACTCCAATGGAAAGCATAATTGTTACAATTGCAGGAAGACCTTCAGGTATTGCAGCAACAGCCAAACTTACAGAAGTCATAAACATCTCAAATATTGGCCTGTTTTGTAGGGTCCCTATAATAAATATAAGAACACATATTAGCAATGCAGAAATTCCTAATACTTTACCTGTTTTTGCAAGTCTTTTTTGAAGTGGGGTCTCAGGTGTTTCATCATGCATTATTAATTTTGCTATACTTCCAACTTCAGTATACATACCTGTTTCAGTAACAATAGCCGTCCCTCTGCCATATGTAACCATTCCTGTTGCCATAACCATATTAGTGCGGTCGCCTAAAAGTGTTTCTTCACTAAGTATATCATTAGCATCTTTTTCTACGGGATGGGATTCACCTGTAAGTGAGGATTCATCTATTTTTAGATTTATGCTAGTAAGAAGTCTACCATCTGCTGGAACATAGCTTCCAGCTTCCAAATATATAATATCACCAGGCACTAATTCTTTTGCATCAATTTCAATTTTATTACCGTTTCTAATTACATGTGCATGAGGTGCACTTAATTCCCTTAAAGCATCTAGGGATTTTTCAGCTTTTGCCTCTTGAAACACCCCTAAAAGAGCATTTAAAACTACTATTGCAATAATTATGGATGGCTCAATAAAATCCACTTCCCCGTGTAAATATGAGACTACAAGCTGAACAATAGCGGCAATGATAAGGGTAATAATCATGAAATCCTTAAATTGCTCAAAAAATCTTATTATTAAACTTTTCTTTTTCTTTGAAGTTAAAATATTATACCCATAATTTTTCATTCTTTTTTGGACTTCTTTATTAGTTAAACCAGTTTGAGTAGATGATTTTAACTTAATAACCGTTTCATCTTTTGAAGTAGAATGCCAATTCATATTAATTCACTCCATTCTTATCATGTCTAAATAATTATATGAACAAGTTTCAAAAATAATTCATTTTCTCCTTGCTCTAACTATTAAAAATATAATAAGTATTAGAAAAATGGGAAGCACATATGACTTATATCTTTCATAGGCTTCTGCCACAAGCTGCCAGTTTTCTCTCAAATAATAACCTAGTCCTATAAGGAGGGTGTTCCATGTGGTAATTCCTAAAGAAGAGAAAAGAAGAAAAGAAGGGTATGAAAGGCCATATGCTCCAGCGATAAAAGCTATATATGTACGGACTAGAGGGATTAATCTACCAAAACATACTGCATACTTACCATAGTGATTAAATCTCTCCATTGACGAATTAAGACTAGATTGGGTTTTTGGATATTTGCTAATTATCCTCTTAATTAAGGCCTTACCACCGAATTTTCCAATAAAAAAACAGAAGGAAGTACCAATCATCCCCCCTACAACACTCACCAATATAACAGTAAAAAAACTCACTTGTGATATGGAGGCAACAGCACCAGCGAAAGGAAGGACAATCTCACTAGAAATCGGGAAGCAAGCATATTCTATTGTTATTACAAAAAACACTGCAAAAATCCCATATTTAAACATAAAATTAGTAAATAATTCCATTATATCACCTTGACAAGAATATTCTTATTAAAGTATATTGTAGTTGTGGTAAATAATGATACATAAACTATTATGCTATTATACCAAGTCATTAGTGAGTGGTATAAAAAATGGGTTTGCAATTATATATACTTACATGGGAGGAAAAAGATAGGTTATGAAGGACATTAGGAGAATTATTAATAAAGTTGTAAAAGTGATTATTGGTGATCCAGACTCCAAAAGCCCGTGGAAAACTAAATCCCCTTCTATACAAGGTTTGAATTCTAAAAATAATACTATAGAAAAAGGAAATAAGATT
>CAZUDG010000001.1:35557-46014 GCA_964618775.1 uncultured Lachnospiraceae bacterium
TTCTATACAAGGTTTGAATTCTAAAAATAATACTATAGAAAAAGGAAATAAGATTTAGGTTTAAGTGAAGGCTAAGCCTTAGTATAATAGAAGAATAAAGTGAAATATTTTAACTTGACAAACAAAGGTCATATGATAAAATTAAAAAGTATGCAAATAAAATAATTCTTACTAAAGATAGATAAATACTATGAAGAGGAATATTAAGAGTAATAAAGTTTCAGAGAGCTGCTGGTTGGTGTGAGGCAGTACTAAAAAGCTCCCAACTCGCCTCGGAGTTCCTTAATTGAAGGATGAATACTTGAGATTATGTCAATCTTGAATATAAATCTGTTAGCTTAAGGCGGGACATCCCGTTATAGATAATAGAAGATAATAAAATCTAAAGATTTTACTATCTTCTAAACAAGAGTACATTAAATAAAATCAAAATCTTATAAAAAAGATATTGATTTCTTATTATGTGAATTAGAGTGGTACCGCGAATCAAGCCTTTTCGTCTCTAACTATTATAAATGGTAATAGTTGGATGAAAAGGCTTTTTATGATATATTTCAATCAAATATGGGAGGCAAAAAAATGGTAAAAGCATATAACCACAGTGCAATTGAAGATAAGTGGAAAAAGATATGGGATGAAAATCCTATTAATGAGAAAGATGAATCTAAACCGAAATATTATTGTCTTGATATGTTTCCATATCCTTCAGGAAGTGGACTACATGTTGGACACTGGAGAGGATATGTAATAAGTGATGTATGGAGTAGGTATAAATTGCTACAAGGATATTATGTAGTACATCCAATGGGCTGGGATGCTTTTGGACTTCCTGCTGAAAACTATGCTATTCAAAACAAAGTTCATCCTAAAGTAGCAACAGAGGATAATGTAAGAAATATTAAAAGACAAATAAAAGATATTTCTGCTATTTACGATTGGGATATGGAAGTTAACACAACAGATCCAGACTTTTATAAATGGACCCAATGGATTTTTGTTAAAATGTTTGAAGCTGGTTTAGCTTATGAAAAAGAAATGCCAATAAACTGGTGTCCTTCATGTAAAACCGGTCTTGCTAATGAAGAAGTTGTAGGCGGAGGTTGTGAGCGTTGTGGATCAGATGTTACAAAGAAAAACCTAAGACAGTGGATGCTTAAAATAACTAAATATGCTGATCGCTTGCTAGAAGATTTAGACAAACTAGATTGGCCTGAAAAGGTTAAGAAGATGCAAGCTGACTGGATTGGTAAGAGTTACGGTGCTGAAATAGATTTTCCTGTAGATGGTACAGATCATAAAATCAAGGTATTTACAACTAGGCCAGATACATTATATGGTTCAACATTTATGGTACTTGCACCAGAGCATGAGTTATCATCACAAATATCAACTGATGAATACAAAAAAGATGTAGAAGATTATATTTATAAAGCATCAATGAAGTCTTCAGTTGATCGTTTACAAGATAAAGAAAAAACAGGTGTATTTACTGGGAAATACGCACTTAACCCTGTAAACAATGAGTTAGTTCCAATATGGATATCAGATTATGTATTAATAGATTATGGAACAGGTGCAATTATGTGTGTTCCTGCCCATGATGAAAGAGACTTTGAATTTGCTACTAAGTTTGAATTGCCAATAGTTCAAGTTATTGCTAAAGATGGTGAGGAAGATCCAAATCTTACTGAAGCATATATAGGATCAGGAACTATGATTAATTCAGGTGAGTTTAATGGCATGGATTCGGAAAAAGCAATAGATGAGATGGCAGGGGCCTTTGAATCACGTGGCATAGGTAACAAAACAACTAACTACAAACTAAGAGACTGGGTGTTTTCTAGACAGCGTTATTGGGGAGAGCCAATTCCTATAATTCATTGTGATGATTGTGGGACAGTAGCAGTTCCAGTAGAAGATTTGCCGGTATTACTACCAGATGTTGACAACTATCAGCCTACAGGGACAGGAGAATCACCTCTTGCAGATGCTTATGATTGGGTAAATACCACATGTCCAAAGTGTGGAGGTCCAGGAAAAAGAGAGACCAATACTATGCCTCAATGGGCTGGTTCATCTTGGTATTTCTTAAGATATGTTGATAATAAGAATGATAATGAAATAATATCAAAGGAAAAAGCAGAAAAATATTTACCAGTGGATATGTATGTAGGTGGAGTTGAACATGCTGTACTTCACTTATTATATGCTAGGTTTTACACTAAATTCCTATATGACATAGACGTAGTTGATTTTGATGAACCATTTTTAAGGTTATTCAATCAAGGTATGATTGTTAAAGATGGTGCTAAGATGAGTAAATCAAAAGGCAATGTAGTGTCCCCTGATGAATTAGTAAGAGAATATGGTATCGATTCTCTTAGATTATACGAATTATTTGTAGGTCCACCTGAACTAGATTCTGAATGGGATGATAGGGGAATTGAAGGAGTTTATCGATTTATTAGACGTTTTTGGAATATGTTTATAGAAAATAAAGATAGTAATATAAAAGCAAGTCCAGAGATGGTTAAAACTAGACATAAAATGATTTATGAAATAACACATCGTATAGATACTCTTAGTTTGAATACTGTTGTAAGTGGTTTTATGGAGTATACTAACAAATTAATAGACTTAGCTAATAAGGAAAAAGGCCTTGATAAAGAGACTCTTGAAGCCATATTAGTTTTAATTTCTCCTTTTACACCACATTTAGCTCAAGAGTTGTGGTCAGAACTTGGTCATACAACTAATATATTTGATGAAAAATGGCCAGAGTACGATGAAGATAAAATGAAAGAAAGCCAAATCAAAATACCAGTTCAAATAAATGGTAAAACAAGATCAATTATCGAAGTAGATGCTGATAGTTCCAAAGAAGCAATTCTTGAGGCTGCTAAAGAAGAAGTGGCAGATAGGATTACTGGGGACATAGTAAAAGAAATATATGTACCAGGTAAAATTGTAAATATTGTAGTAAAATAGTTTTAATATATAGAGCAGTATATTAAATGTATAAAAGTTAGGAAAGCTGATGTGACACCAATAAGTTGGATTTTATTGGAGTCACATCAGTTTGTTTTCCTAGTTTTTATTAATCTTATTAACTACCTATTTTCTCCTGTTTTTAGCAGCAAAGGATTGTATCATTCTTACTTTTTGTTTGTCTGATGGTGACATATCCTCTGTCAAAACTTCAAGTAGTAGCTCTTGTTCATTTTTCGAGAAATTAAGATTTTGAGATTTCATTTGATTATTTGCTTGCATCAATAGGGGTAAGATTTTTTCTGGGGTTTTATTATTTGCTCCTTCCGCAAAACTAATTAAAAAGGCAAGTTTTTCGGGTTCAATATCTTTAACTGCAGGATGACTCATCCAAGAATAATCGCTCATATGTTAGTTGCTCCTTATAAATAATACATTATATGTTAAATATATTGTATTTATAATAAAATGTGAATAAAACTATGGTCACCAAGTATCTGAATCAGTTTCAATATCATCCTTATAGCTGTTTTCTAGGCTATTATTATCATAAAAATCCTCATTAATGTTTGTTTCGTCATTATCATATTCATCATCAGTATCATGATTATGCTTATGATAATCTTCATCCATGTCATAAGTATCATTATAATTTTCTTCACTTGTATTTCTTTCGTCTTGACCATCTGTAGTATTCATCATTTTTAGCATCATGCTAAGATTATCAATAGTTTCTGCATCCTCAGGGGAGAGCATTGAAGATAGCATTTCCATCATATTGAAGTTGTTAGGTTCTGGGTTTGTATCATCATTATTAAAGTTAGAAGATGAGTTGTCACCCATACCAAACATACTCCCTAAATCACCCAAGTCGCCATCCATACCAAACATACTTCCCAAATCACTAAAATCACCAAAGTCACCACTAGAAGACATCATTGAAAAAAGGTTCATATATGTTTCATATAACTCTAGTGTATTTACTAGGTTTAAAAAGGAATCAATCATCTTAGCTTCTTCATCGTAACAAACCTTTTTAATGCTCTTTAGCATTTCTGCAATATCGGTTTTATCTAAATCAGGATTTCTGTCTTCTGGAATGCTATAAATAGAAAGCGAGCCTTTATTCATACGATTATTTAAACAATCAAAAAACTCACCTGCCTTAATAAATAGCTCAAGGGTATCTTTAGAGCGATGATTTAAATATGGAAAAGCGGCTTTAAGTATATTTAAAGTATGGTGTATATCAATTTTAGACATAACTTTTCCCTGGTCACCCCATTTACTATTTATTCATTACACTATATTCGAAAAAGGGGTATAGTATACCTATTATTCAGGATAGGAAAGATTTGCCTCAGTGATGTTATAAAGAGTTTCATCAAAATAACGCTTAGCTAAGTATTTAGCCATGTTTAGATTCATATCTAGGTAATTCCCACAACCTTCTGGTGTAGTACCAGGGATATCATCTTCATAATCTCTTATAAATTCAAAGGTTTTTTTTATTAAAGGAAGGATGTCTTTAGATGTATAATCACCAGCCACAATCAAATAAAAGCCTGTTCTACATCCCATTGGTCCAAAATATATAATTTTATCCTTAAAATCCTCGTGATTTCTAAGAAATGTTGCCGCCAAATGTTCAATTGTATGCATTTCAGCTGTATCCATAACAGGTTCAAAATTTGGCCTTGTCATCCTAAGGTCAAAGGTAGTTAAAGTTTCTTTGCCAACTTGGTCTTTTCTGGAGACATAAACCCCTCTTTGTAGTTTCATATGATCAATTGTAAAGCTTGCTATTTCTTTCATATTTATTATTCCTCGTATAATATCTTTAATTACTAAGATATTATACTTTCCCTTCTTTAAAATTTATATGGTTTTGATAATTGCCAGACGTGCTGGCCTATTCCTAATGTAGATATAGAGTTACGTAGTTATCTATTTAGATAACATTTGTTTTATTATATCATAAACATAAAGCGTGTTTATGATCTTGTTGCTCCACTCGCAAGCATGTAAGCAAGCTTACCTTCTTGCTCATTACGCTTTCATTATATCATAACTTTGCAGATTAGGGCCAAACTTATAGGACGTAGGACTGTTATTTATTTCAAATCTATGATAAAATACATGCTAGGTTTGGTATTTAAATAGATAGGGATTTGAGTTTTTTAAAAAAAATCAGAAAATTTTATATTTTAATAAACAATAGAGGAGTAATATACAATGTTAAATGACAAGAAAGTATTATTTAGCGGAATGCAGGCGACTGGTAATCTTACTTTAGGGAATTATTTAGGGGCACTAAAAAACTGGGTGACTTTAAATGAGGATTATGAATGTTTTTTTTCCGTTGTTGATATGCATTCAATAACAGTAAGACAAAAACCTTCAGAACTTAGAAAAAATGCAAGAAATTTGCTTATTTTATATATTGCAGCGGGATTAGATCCTAAGAAGAATTGTATATATTATCAGTCCCATGTATCAGGCCATGCTGAATTAACCTGGATTATGAATTGTTTCACCTATATGGGAGAACTAAACAGAATGACTCAATTCAAAGATAAATCAAGAAAGAATGAAGAGAATATCAATGCTGGTTTATTTACCTATCCAGTATTAATGGCTTCAGATATATTATTGTATCAAGCTGATGTAGTTCCTGTTGGATCTGATCAGATGCAGCATTTGGAGATAACCAGAGATATTGCAGAAAGATTTAACAATATATATGGTGATGTATTTACTATCCCAGAAGCTTATATAGGTAAAACAGGGGCAAGGATAATGAGTTTACAGGAACCAGAAAAGAAGATGTCCAAGTCAGATGAGAACCCTAATGCTAGTATTTATCTTCTTGATGATACTGATACTATAATCCGTAAGTTTAAACGAGCTGTTACAGATTCAGAAAATCAAATTCTCTATAGAGATGAACAAGCTGGAATTAAGAATCTTATTGATATCTACAGTGCTGTAACTGATAAGACTCCAGAGGAAATCGAGAATGAATTTGATGGAAAAGGATATGGTGACTTTAAAATAGCAGTGGGAGAGGCTGTAGCATCTACCCTAAAACCTCTTCAAGACAGAGTTATTGAGTTATCAAAAGACAAAACTTATGTTGATGAGATTATTAAAGAAAATGCAGAAAAAGCTAACTATTTTGCTAATAAGACTTTAAGAAAAGTTCAAAGAAAAGTTGGATTTCCTGATAGAATAAGATAGATAAAAAGGCTGTAACCAAGATTAATGTATTAACATTATAATGGTTACAGCCTTTACATATATTATTTATAACTTATTATAAAAAAATCTTAATAACCAGCAGACTTAACTTCGTTCCATTTTTGTAGGTAAAGTTCGTCTATATCATTTCCAAGGTAAGTAAATGCTGTACATCTACCTAAAACACTGTCATCAGGGAAGGCAATCTGACTATTCTTTATATCCTCATCATCAATTAACTCCCATGCAGCCTCATTAGGGGTGGAGTAAGTTATATAATCAAAATTCATAAGGGCAATATCAGGTCTGCACATAAAATCAATCCATTTTTCAGCATTTTCTTTATTTGGTGCATTTTTAGGAATAACCCAAGAGTCAATCCACACATTTGAACCTTCTTTTGGTATAACATATTCTAAGTCAGGGTTTTCTCTTTGAGTATATATAGCTTCACCAGAATATATAACTCCAATTGGATTTTCCCCACCAATCATTTTGTCTCTTACTTGATCAATAACATAGGCATCGACAGAAGAGTATTGGTCTTGGAGTAATAATTTAGCGTCTTCGATTTCATCTTCGTTAGTAGTATTAATGTTATATCCAAGATAAGAATTAGCAATGGCAAATGCATCTCTAATACTATCAATCATTAATACTTGTCCATCATAACCATATTGAGCCATAAAGTCTTTATCAAATATTGCGTCCCAACTATCAATTTCAGTATCAATCATAGTTTTATTATATAGTAGGCCAAGAGTTCCCCAAGTATAGGGTATGCTATATTTGTTTTCTGGATCGAACTGTTTTGAAGTTTCAAAGTGAATAGGATCAATATTTTTAACATTAGGTATATTATCAAAATTTATTTCTTGAAGTAAATCTTCATCAATCATTTTTTGAATCATATAGTCTGAAGGAGCAACCACATCATACTCTACAGAACCTGTTTGAATAACAGGAAACATATCTTCATTAGTTACAAACTCGTTATATTCAACTCTTATTCCAGTTTCTTCTTCAAACATATCAATTACATCTGGGTCAATATATTCTCCCCAGTTATAAACATTTACAACTGGGCTATCATCACTTGTGCACCCAGCAAGGGATAATGCCCCTAGAATTAATCCTATAATAATTATAAATTTAGATTTTCTCATTTAAACCTCCTGATTTTAGTGTTACTTTCTATAAAGTTTCAGCTTTGTTCTCTCTGATCTTGCTATAGTTCACAAGTATTAATAATATTAGAACAGTAAGGAACATTAAAGTAGATAAGGCATACATTTCTGGCTTTATACCTTTTCGCACTTCTGAGTATATTTTAGTTGATAAAGTATCTATGGAAATTCCCTTAGTAAAGTGGGTTATTACAAAGTCATCTAATGACATTGTAAAGCTTAATAAAAATCCTGATAGAACACCTGGAAAGATTTCAGGAAGAACCACTTTATAAAAAGCATAAACAGGCTTTGCCCCCAGATCAAGGGCTGCTTCATAAGTATTAATATTTAGTTGTTTTAGCTTTGGCATAACACTTAATATTACATAAGGTATATTAAATGTTATATGGGATATTAATACTGAATTAAAGCCTAGTGTGAAATTTAATGCAACAAATAATAGCATAAGTGATATAGCAGTAACAATATCTGCATTTAACATTGGAATGTTAGTTATTGATAGTATGGCTGTTCTTGGTAAGACTTTCATTCTATTTATAGCAATAGAAGCCGCAGTTCCAACAATCGTAGCAATAAGTGCAGATAAAAAGGCTATTACAATTGTGGTATAAAAGGCATTCATAATATCTCTATTTTGAAACAACTCTATATACCAATTGAGGGTAAAACCGCCCCACTTTGACCTGGATTTTGATTCGTTAAAGGACAAAACCATCAATATAAATATAGGGGCATATAGGAAAAATAAAATTAAAGCGATATATAATTTTTGAAGGTATTGATGTTTGTTTTTTTTCATATGACTTGACCTCCTGCCTTATTATCACTTTTATCGTATTTAGCAAGTATGGCCATGCTTAATAGTATAAAAATCATTAGTACAAGGGATAAGCCAGAGCCAGTATGCCAATTGTTAACAATCTTAAACTGTTGTTCAATAACATTACCAATTAGGACAACCTTACTTCCTCCTAAAATGTCTGATATTGCAAAGGTAGTAAGAGATGGTACAAAAACCATGATTATTCCACTTACTACACCAGGAAAACTAAGAGGCCATATAACCCTCATAAAGGTTTGAAAATAATTTGCACCTAAGTCTTTGGCAACATTGATAATATCGTCCTCTATTTTAATTAAACTATTATATATTGGTAAAATCATAAATGGTAGAAAATTATATACCATACCAATCATTATAGCAGTTGGTGTATTTATTATACTAACTGTTGGTAGATGTAAAAATTCAAGAACTCTATTAAGTATCCCTGTGTTTTCAAGTATGTTTTGCCATGCAAGAGTACGTAACAATGAATTCATCCACATGGGTAAAATAAATATAAGTACAATAAAACTGGTATTTTTAAGTTTAAAGTTTCTTAAAATCAAGGCTAGTGGATAAGATATCAATAAGCATATTAGTGTAGAAATAATTGATAATTCTAATGATAACCATAAAGCGTTTCTATTTATAGGATTTGCTATTAAGGTAATATTTTTAATAGTAAAATCCCCACTACTATTAGTAAATCCATAATATACTATTAAAAGTAAAGGAATAACTATAAAGCCAACCATCCATAGTAAATAGGGGTATGAAAGCCACTTTCTATTCTTCATTTAATACCACCGCCTGTTCATCTTCTGATTCAGGTTTATTCATAATGTGGATATTAAAAGGATGAATCCTTATTCCAACCTCTGCCCCAACTGGATAGAGGATAGTGCTGTGTACTAACCATTCGTAACCGCAAGCTACTACTTCCATCTCATAGTGAACACCCTTAAATATGAGAGAAGTAATCTTACCAACAATGTTGCCTTCATCAGGCATTACAATTTCAACATCCTCAGGACGTATTACAACATCCACTGGTCTATTATTACCAAAGCCGACATCTACACAGTCAAAATTAGCCCCTAGAATGCTTACTAACTCATCTTTTATAAATATACCATCAAGTATATTACTCTCACCTATAAAGTCAGCTACAAAGGCATTCTCAGGTTCATTATAAATGTCTACAGGAGTCCCGATTTGTTGAATATAACCCTGGTTCATTACTACAATAGTATCTGACATTGTTAAAGCCTCTTCTTGGTCATGGGTAACATAGACAAATGTAATACCCAATTCATTTTTTAGTCTTATTAACTCATATTGCATGTCTTGTCGCAACTTTAAATCCAGAGCTCCTAAAGGTTCATCAAGTAAGAGTACCTTTGGTTCGTTAACAATAGCACGAGCTATTGCAACCCTTTGTTGTTGCCCCCCACTTAGAGAATCAGGATCACGTTTTTCAAATCCTTCAAGATTTACTAATTTTAGAGCGTGTTTTATCTTATCATCTATATAAGCCTTGGATTTTTTCTTTATTTTAAGTCCAAAAGCTATATTCTCGGCAATTGTCATATGGGGAAATAAGGCATATTTTTGAAATACAGTATTCAAATGTCTTTCATTAGGCTCTAAATTAGTTATATCCTTACCTTCAAAGACAACCTTACCACTATCAGGACTTTCAAAACCACCGATAATTCTAAGAGTAGTTGTCTTTCCACACCCACTTGGCCCAAGTAAGGTAAGGAATTCATTTTCTTTCACATATAGATTCAAGTTATCCAAAATAACATTGTCATCATATGATTTTGTTATATCAACCAAATTGATAAGCTTCTTATCCGTCATATCGTTCCTCCTCAATGTTTGTCATATGAACTTCATTCGTTGGTCGGAATTGGCAGGTATAATCCCCTAGGGGTTCCGTTGCCACAGGGGCAAAAGTCACCCCTAGGGGATTATACCTGCCAATTCCTGTCTGTAGAATTCGAGTTTTTAAATTATTTATTATATAGATAATCGCGAACTTGTTTTCCTTTGTAAAATTTCTATATCTTCAGTAGGGATTGTGTATAAGATAAAACAAGGGTGACTTTTGTGTTCTCCAACAACGGAACCCTTGTTTTATCTTATACACAATCCCGTCTACGACACAAAAAACCAGTGATAGTTTAGAAGCTTGGGGGGGTTGAAACCCA
>CAZUDG010000001.1:46114-48694 GCA_964618775.1 uncultured Lachnospiraceae bacterium
GTCTACGACACAAAAAACCAGTGATAGTTTAGAAGCTTGGGGGGGTTGAAACCCATATAAGTTGGGCACCGTATTTGTTGGAGGCCTCGATGTAGTGGTATTTGGAGGCTTGGTAATAAAAAGATTCCCCTTTTTTTACTTTATATGAGTTGTTGCCTATGTTTATTGTGACGCTTCCTTTAAGGATATATCCAAATTCTTCTCCTTCATGGGGAGTGTCTGGATAGGTGGAGCCGCCAGGTTCAAGGGTTAATAAAATTGGTTCCATCATATTTTTTTGAGCATTAGGAATAATCCACTGGATCATATTCTTATACTCAATATCTTTCTTTTCAAAATAATCTTCTTTTTTAAAGACTACTTGTTCTGGACTAGTGCTTACAAAGAAATCTTCTAAGCTAGTGCCTAAGCACTGTAATATATCTACTAATGTAGCAATTGACGGAGAGGTTAAGTCTCTTTCTAGTTGGGAAATAAATCCCTTTGAGAGTTCTGTACGATTAGCTAACTCCTCCTGGGTTAAGTCTTTTTGCATACGGAGTGCTTTTATTTTTTCACCAATTTCCAAGTTATTCCCTCCTTATATCATTAAAGATACCGTAAGGTTATCCTTGTGTCAAATGTGCTGATTTTAAACTTTAAGTTTAGTTATACTAAACATCATATATATTATACTGATGTTTTCATTAATGTCAATAAAAGTTTTATAATAATATAAAGAATAAATAGATAAATTATTAAATAGATTGATAATGATAAAACAATGAAATGAGAGCATATTAATATATGAATAAAAGAGAATTAATTCAAATAATTGTGTCATGTAAAGATTACAAAAACGGTTATGAATATGTTAAATTAATAGGAAGGATAAAATATAGACTTCCCATGATAAATGCCTATGTAGTTGAAGTGGAAAAAGGTAAAATGAATCAACTTATAGACATTGAAGGTGTACTTGCATATGAATATGACACTCATATAACTGCTCAAATGAAAAGAGTCTCTGAGATAATTGAATTAAACTGGGCCCATGATAGGAAAATATACGGTGAGGGTGTAGGAGTTGCTATAGTAGATACCGGCCTATGGCCCCATGAAGATTTTACCTCAGTTAACAACAGAATAGTTGGCTTTTATGATGTAATAAATGGAAACAATAAGCCCTATGATGATAACGGTCATGGAACTCATGTAGCGGGAATTTTGGGTGGAAATGGCCATGTATTTAATAAAGAATATATTGGGATTGCACCAAAGTGCAATTTAATAGGCGTGAAGGTATTAAACCATAAAGGAGATGGTAATATTTCAGATGTTTTAGCTGGACTCCAGTGGATTATTGATAATAGGGAAAGATATAATATTCGTATAGTTAATATATCAGTTGGAGCAACAACTAAAAGTGAAGTTGATGAAAGTTCAATGCTCGTTAAAGGTGTAAATGCTGTTTGGGATGAGGGAATTGTAGTTGTGGTAGCAGCAGGTAACAATGGTCCTAATCCAATGTCAATTTCTATACCTGGTATAAGTAGAAAAGTAATTACAGTAGGCTCTTCAGACGATAATTATACTGTAGATGTGCTTGGTAGTAAGAAGAAAGATTATTCTGGAAGAGGGCCAACATCAGCATGTATTAAAAAGCCAGATGTTATAGCTCCTGGCTCAAGTATTGTATCATGTGGCATAAAAAACCGTAAAAAGAGAAGGAATTATAATGTTATAAGGACTAGTAAGGATGCCCAGGCTATATATACAATTAAAAGCGGTACATCAATGTCAACCCCTATAGTTTCGGGAGCAATAGCCTTGTTATTATCAAAATACCCTAAAATGACTAATAAAGATGTTAAATTAAAGCTAAAGACAGGAACAATAGATTTAGGTTATTCTTGGTCAAAACAAGGATGGGGCTTGATTAATATTCCAAAATTATTATCTTAAATGATAGATGAGCCTATCATAACACTTTAAAAAACACATTCTTAGCTCACTTATAAAAAAGTAAATAATATTTTTGAAAAAGTAGGAAATCAGGCAAGCTAGGAGACATATGATACAATGTAATCATTTTTAGGAGGCTCATAAATGAGTGATTTAACAGCAACACATTGTGGCGGCGTAAAAGGCGGTAGCGGTGGCAATTCAATGCTACTAATAATTCTTTTACTTTGCTGCGGCGGCTTAGGAGGAAATAGTTATGACGGATGTGGAGATAATGGATGTAACTCCATAATCTGGATTATCTTAATCCTTTGCTTATGCGGTGATGATGGCTTTGGTTTCGGTGGCGGCTGCTGCTAGTAACTAAATAATAATTAAAGAAAGGCTATGTTGCACTTGCAACATAGCCTTTCTTTAATTATATATTATTTATTTAAAAAAAACACAAAACAATAGGACTAACTAGAGTGATCATTCTTTTTTCTATTATATTCTTGGGATTTTTTTATATTAACATTCTTAATACAATCTTCATCGATTTCATACACCGTATTTTCATCAATAATTAGTGAATCTTGTTTCATATTTTTTTGAGAATCAAATCTGTTTTTATATTTTTTGTCATCAGACCTATTT
>CAZUDG010000001.1:48794-56134 GCA_964618775.1 uncultured Lachnospiraceae bacterium
TAAAAACTATAAAGAATTAATAACAGATGAAAGGTATTATCTATAACTATTATATGAGGTATAATGGTTTATGACATCTTAAAATGTCTTTTTTTAATAGATGCTGTTGATAAAAGAGTAGATATATTTTATACTTTATATATTATTTTAAGATTAAAGTAATATATGTTAATTATAAATAATGCGCAGTTTATAGGTTAATATAACTTAGGAAGGATAGGTGTAGATATGTCGGGATCAACATATGGAAATCTATTTAGAATCTCTACCTGGGGTGAATCTCACGGTAATGGGGTAGGCGTTGTGGTAGATGGCTGTCCAGCAGGACTTTATTTAACAACAGACATAGTACAAGAATATTTAGATAGAAGGCGCCCTGGTCAAAACCAATATACAACAAAGAGAAACGAAAGTGATACTGTAGAGTTTTTATCAGGTATATTTAATGATAAAACAACAGGTACGCCAATTGCCATGTTAGTAAGAAATAAAGATCAACAATCACAAGACTATGATGATATAGCTAATTATTATCGTCCTGGTCATGCAGATTATACTTATGATGCTAAATATGGCTTTAGAGATTACAGGGGTAGTGGCCGTGCATCTGGAAGGGAGACTATCGGACGAGTTGCCGCAGGTGCTATAGCTAGTGAAATTTTAAAACAACTTAATATTAATGTTAGTGCCTATACAAAATCTATTGGTGGTATAACAATTGATTATGATAAGTGCCAAATAAACAATATTAATGAGAGTCCATTTTCAATGCCAGACTTAGAGGCTTCATTAGAAGTAGAGAAGTTAGTTATACAAAAAAAGGAAGAAAAGGATTCATTGGGTGGGGTTATTGAATGTATTATTACAGGAGTGCCTATTGGAATAGGAGAGCCTGTATTTGAAAAATTAGATGCTAATATAAGTAAAGGGATTCTATCTATTGGTGCTATTAAGGGAATTGAGTTTGGTGCTGGTTTTGAAGCAGCTAAAATGACTGGATACCAGAACAATGATTGTTTTGTATCAGATAGTAATGGCTATATAAGTAAAGAAAGTAATAATGCTGGAGGAGTCTTAGGAGGACTTAGTGATGGTTCAGAAATTATATTTAGGGCTGCAGTAAAACCAACCTCCTCCATAGAAAAAACACAAAGAACAGTTAATAAAAAAGGTGAGAATATAGATATTAGTATTGAAGGACGTCATGATCCACTTATTGCACCTAGAGCAGTTGTAGTTGTGGAATCAATGGCTGCAATTACTTTAGTAGATATGCTATTTATGAATATGACGTCTAAACTTGATAATATAATACAATTCTATAAGTAATTATATGTGTTATAGATTTAACTTTGATTGACATAATCACCTAAAATTAGTATATTTACAGTAAGGGCATGTTACTGTATCAAACTCCCATATGCAAAGATAATAGGGAATCTATACCATTATCTAGTGAATAATAAATGATTAGGAGGAATAATATGAAATTAAATAATAAAGAATTAAAAAATGTGAAGGTCTGGAAGGATGCTGGTTTTGACTTACCACAATTTGACCGACAAGCTATGATTCAGGCTACAAAGGAAAACCCAGAATGGATTCATTTTGGAGGTGGAAACATATTTCGTGCTTTTCCAGCTGCAGTTTTACAAGACTTATTAAACAGAGGAATAGTTAATACAGGTGTTATTGTAGCAGAAGGTTTTGATTATGAGATTATAGACAAATCCTTTAGAGATTTTGATGATTTATCAGTTCTTGTAACATTGAAAGCAGATGGAACATTAGACAAAACAATTATTGGAAGTATTGCAGAAAGTCTAAAAGTAGATACAGCTAATGAAGAAGATTGGACTCGTTTAACTGAAATCTTTAAAAATCAAGGGTTAAAGATGGCTTCATTTACAATTACTGAAAAAGGTTATAGTTTGACTAACTCAAATGGGGAGTTCTATCCTGATGTAACAGCTGACTTTGAGAAGAAACCTGAACTTGCTAATAGTTATATTGGTAAGTTAGTTGCTCTTTTGTATGTTAGGTTTAAAGATAGTGCAACACCTGTTACTTTAGTAAGTATGGATAATGTATCCCATAATGGAGATAAGCTATTAGCAGCCGTTACTACATTTGCTGATAAATGGGCAGAGAATAATATTGTTGAAGCAGAATTTAAAGATTATGTAAGAGAGAAAATCTCTTATCCATGGTCTATGATTGATAAAATTACACCAAGACCAGCAGACTCTGTAATTAAAATGTTAGAAGATGTTGGATTTGAAGATACCAATACAGTAGTTACTTCAAGAAATACTTATGTAGCTCCTTTTGTTAATGCAGAAGAGTCCCAGTATCTTGTTATTGAAGATAAGTTTTTAAATGGTAAAATTCCTTTTGATACAGGTGGAGTTATATACACAGATAAAGAAACTGTAGATAAAGTAGAAACAATGAAAGTTACCACTTGCCTAAATCCTCTTCATACTGCACTTGCAGTATATGGATGTTTACTAGGTTTTGAAAAAATTTCAGATGAGATGGCAGATCCTGACTTGCTTGAATTCGTTAAAAGAATTGGATATGTTGAAGGTTTACCAGTTGTTGTTGATCCAGGGATTCTTGATCCTAAGGAATTCTTAGACGAGTGTATCAATGTAAGATTTCCAAATCCATTTATGCCAGATACACCACAAAGAATTGCAACAGACACTTCACAAAAGCTAGCTATTCGTTTTGGTGAAACAATTAAATCTTATGTTAAAGCAGCTGATAAAGATGTGGCTGATTTAACATTTATCCCTTTAGTGCTAGCAGGATGGTGCCGTTATTTAATGGCTATAGATGATGAGGGCAATGAATTTGAATTAAGCCCTGATCCATTAATATCTACTTTAACTCCTATAATATCCAAGATTTCTCTTGGTCAAACAGATGGAATTCATGAGGCTTTAAAAGACATTCTTTCTAATGAGAAAATCTTTGGCATTAACCTTTATGAAGTAGGACTAGGGGAAAAAGTTGAAAGTTTATTTGCTGAATTAAATGCAGGACCTGGTGCAATTCGTGGTACACTACAGAAGTATTTAGCTTAGATTGTTTAAAGGCATTAGTTTGGCCTTGTTAGATTGAAACAATAAAACGTATGCCAACGGCAGGACACTAGGAGCTTTTATGTTCCTGACGCCGCTGACATACGTTTTTATATTTTATCCAGACAAAAGGGTGTGGGTTTACTTATAGGGGGTATAGGATGAAGTTTTTTCATATTTCTGATTTACATATTGGGAAGAAGCTACGAGAGATGGATATTACAAAGGATCAAGAGCATATTTTGAATGAAATTATTGAAATGGCTGATGAACATGAACCTGATGCTGTATTAATAGCGGGAGATGTTTATGACAGGAGTGTGCCACCAGCCCATGCTCTTAATTTATTAGATAACTTTATTACTAGGTTAGAAAGTCGAGATATTAGGGTTTTTATTGTTAGTGGTAACCATGATTCTCCTGATAGACTTCAATTTGCTAAAGGTATATTAGAAAAGAATAATATTCATATAGCGGGAACTTTTAATGGACAAGTGGAAAAAGTTGAGCTTAGAGATGAGTATGGACCAATTAATATTTATTTGCTTCCTTTTATAAAACCAAGTATTGTTTCTAATTTTTATAAAAAAGAAACAATTGATTCTTATGAAAAGGCTTTTAGGCTTGTGATTGATGGAACTGATATAAATACGAAAGAGAGAAATGTATTAATATCCCACCAATTTGTTACCAATGCAGGTGCTGAGCCTGAAGCATCTGAATCTGAATCCATAAGAATAGGTGGTTTGGATAATATTGATGTTTCTGCGTTTGACCCTTTTGATTATGTTGCTTTAGGACATATTCATAGACCACAAAAAGTAGGAAGAGAAACAGTAAGATACTGTGGTACACCTCTAAAGTACTCATTTTCAGAGCATAATCATAAAAAATCCGTGTCTCTAATTGAAATTAAGGAAAAGGATGACATATCAATAACAAAACTGCCTCTTAATCCTATAAGGGATATGAGAATTATTAAAGACACTTTAGAAAACCTACTACATAGTGAAGAGTATACAAAGTATAGAGAAGACTTTATATATGCAATTGTTACAGATGAAGAGGATGTATTTGATCCAATTGGTCAGCTTAGAAGTGTTTACAAATATGTTTTATTATTAGAGATAGAAAACACAAAGTCACAATATGTAGACAATGATATAGCTTATTCAATTGATGTTAAGAAAAAAGATCCTCTTGAGCTGTTTCAAGAATTTTATTTTAATCAAAAAAACGAAGAGATGACAGAGTCCCAAGAAAAAATACTAATTGAAATATTAGATGAGCTTGGAGGTGAATCATAATGAAACCATTACAATTAACTATACAAGCATTTGGTCCTTATTCAGAGAAAACTGAAATAAATTTTGAAAGTTTTGGCTCAAAGGGATTATTTTTGATCTCAGGAGATACAGGGTCAGGAAAGACTACAATATTTGATGCAATATCCTATGCACTATTTGATAAAACAAGTGGGGAATCTAGAGACCTTAACTATATTAGAAGTGATTTTGCAAGTGAAGATATATTTACTGAAGTTGATTTTGCCTTTTCCCATAAAGGAGACATTTATAAAATAAAAAGATATCCAGACCAATTAAGAATGGGAAAAAGGATTGACCGATTAGTTCAGCAAAAAAAGGGTGTTTCTCTTACAATGCCAGATGGAAAAATCATTGATTCTTTAACAGATGTAAACAACACTATTACTGAGATTTTAGGTGGTTTAGGTTATGATCAGTTCAAGCAAATATCAATGATTGCCCAGGGCGAGTTTTTAGATCTTTTATTAGCCGATAATGATAAAAGAAACAATATATTACAAAGAGTATTTAATACAAGTTTCTATAAAAAGGTTGCTGATAGGCTAAATATAAAAGAAAAACAATTAAAAAAAGAAAATGATGACATTGTAAATTTAATGAAGCAATTCATAACAGAAATCCAGTGTGATACGGATTCTGAGTTTTATGAAGAAATATTGAAATACCAAACAGAAAAAAATGTATATCATATAGATGAAATACTTGAAGTGTTAAAAAAGATTATAGATGTTGATAACCAGTGCAAGAAAGATATAAGCAAGAATAAGGATCAAAATGCCAGTTCTCAAGAAAAATTAACTGAAGAAAGACAAAAAAGTATAAGCTTAAACAATGATATATATGAAAAAGAAAGATTGGAGATAAGGCAAAAAGAACTAGAAGATAAACAAGCAGAGATAAATGAATTAAAACAAAAGGCAGGTCTTGGCCAATATGCCTTGTCAAGTATTAAACCTTATGAGGTAGATAAAGTAAACAAGGAAGAATCCAAGCTAGCATTAGAAAAGAAAATATTAAAAAATAATAGAGAAATTGAAACCTTATCTAATACATTAAAAGAAGTAAAGATAGCTTATGATCAAGAAAAAAATAAAGAAGGTTTAAGATTAGAGCTTAATACAAAAATAAGTGACTTAACAAAGAGTTTAGATAAATATGCAAAACTTGAAGAAAATCAAAACAAAAAAGATCTTAAAGAAAAAGAGCTTAATAAAGTTAATGATCAGATAGATACACAAAGAGAGCTAGCTAGAGAACTTAGCAACAGCCAAAAAAAGCTAGAAAAAGAGATAGAAAACTTAGCAAATAGCCCTATAGAAAAAGTTGAATGTGAAAACAAATTAGAAAAAGAAAATGATAATAATAAGAGGCTAGAAGAGTTATTAAATAATATTAATAAACTTATAGAACTAGATATTGATGTAAAAGAAGCAAAGGAAGAGTTTAATAAGTCAGAAGATAAGTATCAAGCTAGTAATAAAGAGTATGAAAGAAACCATGAAATTTTCTTAAGAGAACAAGCAGGTATATTGGCACAAGATTTAGATGACAATGAACCATGTCCAGTTTGTGGTTCTACAAGCCATCCAAGCCTGGCAAGGCTACAAGAAGATTCTCCTACTGAAGCTATGTTAAATGCAATGAAAGATAATACAAGTAAATTATTAACCCAGTTACAAGAAGCAAGCAAAAAATCAGGAGATACTATCAAGGAACTAGAAACTAGAAAGAAAACTCTAAAACAAATATTTTTAGAATATGAAATTAAAACTGAGAATAAAGAAATAAGTGAGATAAAAGAAAATGTATCAAATCTTATTGAGAAGACGGACAAGGCGATTATAGATCTAGATATGGATTATAAGAGGCTAGAAGAGAAAGTAGAAAAGCTTAATATAAGCAAAGAAAAACTCGCTGAAATTACTAATGATATTAATAATTCAAATAAATTTGTAGAGCAATTAATAAAGAATCAAAATGACCTAGATAAAGAGTTAAGTAGTATTAAATATGAAATAAATAGCGTAACAGAAGAATTAGAATATCCTTCTTTAGAAAAGGCAAATCAAATTTTATCTGACCACAAAACAGAGCTAGATGTTCTGAATAAAAGACTAAGTGAAACTGAAGAGGAATATCGCAGGATTGATTCTTTACTAAATAGCACTAAAACAACCCTAAGGAATAATGAAGAAGAGTTAGAAATTAAAACAGTAGAAGTAGAAAAAGCACAAGAAGATTTTCTGTCATCTATTAAAAACAGTGATTTAAAAGACGAAAAAACATATTTTACTTATAAATTTACCCAAAAAGAAATTAATGACATGAGAGATATCTGCAGTCAACATGATATTAAAAAAGAAAAAAATCTTGCAAGGTTAGTAGACCTAAGAGATAAAACAGAAGGAAAGGAAAAAGTTGACATTCAAGTAATTGAACAGGGCTTAGAGGAACTTAAAGAAGAAAAAGAAGAATTAGATAATCTTTATAATATCATATACAGCAGAATAAATAGAAATAAGGAGATTAGCAGAAATCTCAACAATAAAAATAGAGAAAGAACACTTAAGTCCGGGGAATATTTGGATGTTTCAATACTATCAAAAACTGCCAATGGTAGATTAGAAGGTAAGCAAAAAATTTCATTTGAAACATACATACAAGCAGCTTATTTTGTACAAATAATTAAGCAGGCAAATGAGCGTTTTTATGAGATGTCAGGAAAGAGATATGAATTGCTTAGGAAAGAAGATGGTAATAAACAGAAGTTTAGCGGCTTAGACCTTGATGTGTATGATAATTGGACAAGAAAAATTAGGGATGTAAGGTCACTTTCTGGTGGAGAATCATTTATGGCTGCCTTATCCTTGGCCCTTGGTTTTTCTGATATTATTCAGAGTTTTTCTGGTGGAATTGAAATTGA
>CAZUDG010000002.1:0-53801 GCA_964618775.1 uncultured Lachnospiraceae bacterium
CGCGGGGTGGAGCAGTATGGTAGCTCGTCGGGCTCATAACCCGAAGGTCAGAGGTTCAAATCCTCTCCCCGCTATTTTACTTGCCCAGATAGCTCAGTCGGTAGAGCAGAGGACTGAAAATTCTCGTGTCGCTGGTTCGATTCCGGCTCTGGGCATGTCTTTTTGCATTTTTGCAACAAGATGATGGGATATTAGCTCAGTTGGTAGAGCACTTGACTTTTAATCAAGCTGTCCCGGGTTCGAGTCCCGGATGTCTCATTAGTTATTAATATAATTTCAATAAAATGAAATGATTATATAGATATAAAATAAGGAGGAAATGTCATCCTATTTTATATCTTTTTTTATTACTTTTTAGAGAGCCATACAAAAGTCAATAATAGTATGATATAATTGTAAAAGATGTGGTCAAAACTAATAATTAAAAGTATTTATTTTAGGAGGAATATAATGAGTCGTATTGATGATTTATCAGTTAATGCTATACGTATATTATCAGCAGATCAGGTACAAAAGGCAAATTCAGGTCACCCAGGCTTACCACTTGGTGCAGCTCCGATGGCATATGAGCTATTTGCAAAACATATGAAACATAATCCTAGCAACCCTAAGTGGGCTAATAGAGATAGATTTATATTATCTGCAGGTCATGGTTCAGCAATGTTATATTCTATTTTACATCTATTTGGATATGAAGATTCGCCAATAGAAGAATTAAGGAAGTTTAGACAACTTGGCTCATTAACACCGGGTCATCCTGAGTATGGAGACACCATAGGTGTTGAAGCAACGACAGGACCTCTTGGTGCGGGAATGGCTAATGCCGTAGGAATGGCAATAGCAGAAGAACATTTAGCTGCTGTTTTTAATAAAAATGGATATCCTATAGTAGATCATTATACATTTGCAATTGGTGGAGATGGTTGTATGATGGAAGGTATAACATCTGAGGCATTTTCACTAGCAGGCACATTGGGATTAAACAAGTTAATAGTTATGTATGATTCAAATCAAATATCTATAGAGGGTGATACGGATGTAGTATTTGAGGAGAATGTACAAAAAAGGTTTGAAGCATATGGATTCCAGACTATAATGGTCGAAGATGGTACAGACCTAAAAGCAATAGATAAAGCCATTGAATTGGCAAAAGCAGAAAAAAATAAGCCAACTTTGATAACAGTTAAAACAGAAATCGGATATGGCTCTGCAAAAGAAGGGCTTGCTAGTGCTCATGGAGAGCCACTTGGAGAAGATAATGTTGTAGGTCTAAGACAAAACCTAGATTGGCCATCGGAGAAAGCTTTTAATGTGCCAACAGAGATATATGACCATTATCAAGCTATAGCAAAAGAAAATGAAAAAATAGAAGAAGAATGGAATTCATTATTTGAAGAATATAGCAAGAAATATCCACAAATGAAAGAGTTATGGAATAAATATCATGATGAAGATATAGCAGTGGATTTAATAGATAATGAAGAATTTTGGTCATATGGGGCAGATGCTGAAGCAACAAGAAGTATCTCAGGTAAGATAATTAATAGACTTAAAGATATCATACCAGGTATGGTAGGTGGTTCTGCGGATCTAAATCCTTCTACAAAAACTTACATGAACGATGAGGGAGGATTTAGCAAAGATAATCCTAAAGGGAGAAATATCCACTTTGGTGTTAGGGAATTAGCTATGGCTGGAATAGGTAATGGTTTAACATTACATGGAGGTTTAAAACCTTTTGTTTCAACATTTTTTGTATTTAGTGATTATATGAAACCAATGATGAGGTTAGCATCTATAATGAAAATACCAATGACCTATGTGTTCACTCATGACAGTATAGGAGTTGGAGAAGATGGCCCGACTCATGAGCCAATAGAGCAATTAACTATGTTGCGTGGAACACCTAATATGACGGTGTTTCGCCCTGCAGATGCTACAGAGACAATTGCAGGCTGGTACAATGCTATGACATCTAAGGAAACTCCTACAGCTTTAGTTTTAACTCGCCAAAATCTTCCTAGTCTTGATGGATCTAGTAAGGAAGCATTAAAGGGTGGATATATTATTGAAGATTCAAAAAAAGATGTTCCAGATGCCATAATTATAGCAAGTGGTTCTGAAGTACAACTTGGTATTGAAGCAAAAGCAAAGTTAGAGACAGAAGGAATAGATGTAAGAGTAGTAAGCATGCCTTCAATGGAATTATTTGAAAAACAATCAGAGGAATATAAGGAAAAGGTATTACCAAGGATTGTAAGAGCAAGAGTGGCAGTAGAAGCAGGATCAGCAACTTCTTGGGGTAAATACATTGGTTTAGATGGTGCCTATATATGTATGACGACATTTGGCGCATCAGGAAAAGCTGAAGAAGTATTTGAAGAATTTGGATTTACAACAGGTAATGTAATTAATACAGTTAAGTCTGTACTGTAAATGTAAGATTATAATATAAAAAGAAATAAGTATTACAATCAATAATACAATTATAAAATGCTCCTCTTAGGGTAAACAGTTTAGATAATAAAGCTGATATTCTAAGGAGGAGCATTTTATTTTTCATTATGTATTTCATGTAAGCTGATTATAAAAATTTATTAATATTTTATTAAGATGGAATAATTCAAACAATGTTCATAATTTAGTGATATAATATACTTTGATAAGGAAAAAACATCTTGCATTAGTTAAAATGAACAATATGTTTTTAAACTTATATTTTATTATATAAAAATTGTCTACAATAGATTGATAAAACTAAAGTAGAAGTATTTTAGAATTATTATTATTTGTATACAAGGAGGACGTAATGAATTTACCAAAGCAATATTCAGATATTAAAAGCCTTAAAAAGGTTATGTTTTTATATGATTCTGCATTAAAAGAAATTGAAACAAAAATTGAAGTTCTAAACAATGAGTTTAAAATAGCAAACAAATATAATCCAATAGAACATGTTACAACTCGCATTAAAACGCCACAAAGTATAGCAAAAAAACTTAGACATAACAATAAGGAGTTTACAATTGATAACATTATAAAGTACATAAATGATATAGCAGGGATTAGAATTATATGTTCCTTTAGATCAGATATTTTTCACATAGCGGAAGCTATATCTAAACAAAGTGACGTAAAGGTTCTTAAAATCAAAGATTATGTAACAAAACCTAAAGCGAATGGTTATGCTAGTTACCATATGATTGTTTCCCTACCTATATACCTTACTAATGCCAAAATTGATACCAAAGTAGAAATTCAACTACGAACTATATCAATGGACTATTGGGCGAGCTTAGAACACAAAATATATTATAAGTTTGAAGGCAATGCTCCGAATCATATACGTAAAGAATTGAAAGAATGTGCAGATATTGTTTCATTTTTAGATGAGAAAATGCTAGCTATCAACGATCAAGTCAAGGAATACAATATTACTTTGAATGATGAAGAAGATGAGGCCTTTCCAATTGAAGCTAACATGGTAGAATTATTTGGTCATATATATGAAGATGAATATGAAAAACAAGATGAATCAAAAGTTGCTTATGGTGACTACTTATTAAAAGGTTATGATATTATTGATGCAGATAGTAAGGTCAAAAACCATAAAGAAACAAATTATCAGGGAGAAAAAGGCTTTAGAAAAGCTAAAGGAAATAGCAAAGAAAGTATATTTTCTGATAAAAAAGATAGAAGTTTATTAAGTTTTTTGAAGATGAATAATAGCTAGAAAGTAATATTTAAACAAGTAACACACAAGTAAAATACAAATAATAAAGCCTGTAAATAAACTAAAAGTTAATTTGCAGGCATGTTTATTATAAGTATATTTAAAGAATATATATTCATATTATTGGACTAAGATTAATCTAAATTAAGGTCTTTTAATATGTCTCCAAGGCTTGTTGTTGCTTCTTCATCAGAAGTGAACTCGATTGCCTTTCTTTGTGGCATGCTATTTGATCTTTTATTAAACTTAGGTCTTGGTTTACTTGTAGGTCTTGCAGGAGAAGCACTGGTTTCATCAAGAGCTTTCATGCTTAAGTTAATTTTTCCATCTTTAATATCTAATACTTTTGCTTCAACTTCTTGCCCTTCTTTTACAATTTCGTTAGGGGATTTTACAAACTTATTAGAAAGCTGGGAAATATGAACTAATCCTGAAAGGCCTTGGCCTAGATTAATGAAAGCACCATAAGGTACAATACTATCTACAGTTCCTTTTACAATCGCACCTTTTTCAAGGCTAGCAAGTTTTTCTTGTTGAATTTCTTTTTGATTTTTAATTTCTACTTGTTTGCTAGATAGTACTAGTCTGTTTTTACTTTCTTCAACAGTAATAACGATAGCTTCAACTTCTTTATCTATCCATTCATCTAAGTTTTCTACGTAACGAATTGAAAGTTGTGACGCAGGGATAAAACCTCTAATTCCATCTACATATGTTAGAACCCCACCTTTAACAGATTGGGTTATTTTAACGGTAAGCTCTGTTTCGTTATCCATATGATCTTTTAATTCTTCCCAGGCAAGGGCATAATCTGCTCTTTTTTTAGATAAAAGGATATTACCTTCCCCATCATCATCCTTAATAACTTCTGCAGAGATTTCATCACCTACTGAGACACCGTCCTTTAAAGAGAAATTAGGATCACCACTAAACTCATTAGCTGTAATCATTCCCTCTGCATAAGAACCAAGGTCTAAAATTATCTCGGTATCAGAAACTCCAACAACTGAACCTTTAATGATATCACCAACATTTACTTTGTGGAAAGATTTATCTATTTGTTCTTCGAAATCATCCATGGAAGGAAGATTTTCTTCTTGAGCAAGCTCTTGGGTAGTGTCAGATACCTCTTCATTATTAATATCTTTAGCTTCTTCCTCAGTTTCTATATCATCTTTCGTAGTTTTAGTTTCTAAATCTTCGTCAATAGTTTCATTAGTTAAATTATCTTGTTGATTCTCACTCATGTTATACTCCAATCTGTGGCACTTTCACCTATTTTATTTGGTATTACCTAATTTTAAACTTTATATTTAGAATTAAATAAAAACACTACTAATATTATAGCATAATTCGGAGTTTACACAAGTTATGAAATTAGATATACAAGATTATAAATACATTAAAATGTAATATATAACAATTCACCTTGGCTCATTGTTAATATAATAAATAGATGTTAAAATAAAAATATAAAAGTAGATATCAACCTAACCAAGAAGAGTAGAAATGAGGGAAAGTATGAAGAAGGGAAAGAAACGATTGTTATTCCTACTACTAATTCCAATTTCTTTATTAATAGTGGCCTTAGTAGATTATAATTACTGGATTGCAGAATACATATTTGCTCGCATAGTTTATAAATACTTATCTCAACCTATTAGTAATATAATGGGTTTAATTCCCATTTCATTTATGGAGGTCTCTATTCTATTGATTATTCTCTTATTTATATTTCTTTTTATCTATTTGCTTAAGCTAGCATTCATTGATGAGAATGTAAGAAAAGAGAAGTCTATTAATTTGATTATTAATGTTTCTTCTGGCTTTAGTATATTATTATTTATGTTTGTAATATTTGCAGGAACAAATTATTATAGATATCCTTTTGCCGAAATAAGCAACATTACAGTCGAGGGTTCGACAGTAGATGAACTTTATCAACTAAATATTTACTTAGTCAAACAAGCTTATGAAACAAGAGAACAACTTGAACTACAGACAGAACATATTAATGAAGATGGGGTATTTGAGTTTTCAGATATACATTGGAGGGAGCTTACAAGTAAGGCTGAGAAAGCATTTGAAAATTTATCTATAGACCATCCTGTACTGTCTGGAAACTACGGTAAGCCTAAACCTGTTATAGCATCACAATTTATGTCAAGAATGGAGATCACAGGCATATTTTGGCCCTTTACCCTTGAAGCAAACATTAATGCACATGCCCCAGATCATACCATTCCTTCAACTATGGCTCATGAAATGGCACATCAAAGAGGATTTATGAGGGAAGATGAGGCTAATTATATAGCTTACCTTGCATGCATAAGTTCTGATAGTTTGGTTTTTAAGTATAGTGGACTAATGTTGGCACTTAATTCTGCAGGCAATGCACTGTATAATGAGGATCCCTTGCTTTATGTCCAAACAAGGGAACTTTATAATGAGGGAATGGTTGTCGACTTAAGGCATAAATCTAATTATTGGAATAAATATAAAGACACTGCAATAAGTATTGTATCCAACAAAATGAATGATACATATTTAAAAGCTAACAATCAAAAAGATGGAGTTAAAAGCTATGGAAGAATGGTTGATTTATTGCTAGTTGGACTTAAAGATGAATATTATTTATAACTAGTATATAAATAAAGATACATACTAGTAAGAATAAAGATAGGCCCGACCTTTATTCCCAATTTTATTTATAGCCCCAAGATGATTTAGAATATGTACAGTATATTGTGCATCTTTTAATTGTATTTTAGCTGCTTTCCTAAAATCCTTTACTGTAAACGGGGACTCTAAGTCACTTGGTATAAGCTGTATGTAATCATCCAATGATTCTAATCTCACTTCGTCGACTAGCTTTGTTGGTATTCGGTCGCATTTTGTGGCACCACTTTTTTTGTCTTTACTCCAACCATCTAATAAACGATATTCATCCATATCCATAAGTAGTAAATGAAAATTCAAGTTCGGGTGATTTAAAAAACTTTTTATCCTATATAATTCTCGAAAAATTAAATAAGGGGTCCCAGTTATAGTAGATTTACGCGGTTTATTTATTTCACCGGTTTCATCATTTATCCAATGTATCATTTTGATATGGGCAATAGGATAAGCAATAGTAAGGGGCTGTAAATCCAGGAGAATGTTCAATTTTCTCCTTAATTGGTTGAAATTACGATTTTGTACTTCAATAATCCCTTTATCATTGATAATATCAGCATAAAAGCCTTCTATTTTAACTTCATGATTTTTAGGATTTGGTTCGATATATTTTTTTACAACAGCGTGTACTGTTTTTTCTGATAAGAGGCCTATATGTGAAGATTCTCCAATGACCCCATTTTTATCTATGGCGGTAGAAAGAACTTGTTTACATGTTTTATTAAATAAGATTTTGTCCATATTTTAAAACACCCTTTTCAAATAGTATAACCTTATACTAACATAGTGGGGCATATTTTTTAAGTCTAGACTAGAATCCTTTTTAAATTTTTATAAAAGATATTTCAAAGATATATTAAAATACACATTACAAGGAGGCAAAATTATGGAAAATAGTAATGCTAAAGAATTAATTGATTTTATAAATAAGGCTACCACTCCATATCATACTGTAAAAGAGGGAAAAAAATTATTAGATGAGGCAAAATTTACTCAGCTAAATGTAAGAGATGAATGGGATCTTCAACCAGGAGAAAATTATTATGTGACTCCATTTGCTACATCATTATTTGCATTTACTATAGGTGATGATTGGGAAGTAGGACAAAATATTAGAATAGGTGCAGCTCATACAGATAGTCCAGGATTTAGAGTGAAGCCTAATGGGGAAATGGAATCCAATGGGTATTTGAAGTTAAATACAGAAGTATATGGTGGGCCAATAATTAATACTTGGCTTGATAGGCCACTATCATTGGCAGGCAAGGTGGCAACAAAAAGCGATGATCCTTTTAAACCAAGCATGCAACTTTTTGATGTAAAGGAAGCACTTATTACCATTCCAAATTTGCCAGTTCATTTCAATAGAGAAGTTAATAAAGGCATTGAACTAAACAAACAGATTGATACTCTTCCTCTTTTTTCAATGGAAAATGAAGACACAGATAAAGATAAGTTTTTCATTGAATATATAGCTAAAGAAATAGGTGTTAAAAAGGAAGAAATTCTAGATTATGATATATATGTATATAGTGTCGAAGAAGGAACAAGGCTTGGTATGAATAAAGAGTTTATATCAAGTCCTAGATTAGATAATTTGACATCTGTTCTTGCTTTATTAAAGGCTATTATAAAAGGAGTTAGAAGGGAAGGAATTAACTTAATAGCACTTTATGATAACGAAGAAATAGGAAGTAGAAGTAAACAAGGAGCAGATTCATCAACACTCAATCTATTAATAGAAAAGATATTTCGTGGACTTAAGTCTAAAGATGAGGAAAGATTATTTGATGTTGCATTAGATAGTATGTTATTATCTGTAGATGTAGCTCATGGAACTCATCCTAATAGGCCAGATAAATACGATCCAAGTAATAAAACCAAATTAAATCAGGGCATAATAATAAAAATAGATAGCAATCAAAAGTATGCTTTTGATACAGAAGCAGTAGCCATAGTACAACAAATATGTGAGAAATCAGGAATCAAATATCAGAAATTTGTAAACCGCTCTGATGTGGGTGGTGGAGGAACTTTGGGATCTATAATATCATCTTGGTTGCCTATAAAAACAGTTGATTTAGGAGTTCCTTTACTGGCTATGCATTCGGCTAGAGAGACAATGGGTTTATATGACCAGACATATTTGGAAAACCTTCTTTCTGCTTTTTTTGGATTGTAGACTGTTCAATACTACTAAAAATTAAAATAAAAAAGCTTTTAGATTGACAAAAATAACAAAAGGTGATAATATGGATTCAGTTTATAGGAGAAGTTAACCTTGTTCGTAGAGGTGCAATATGTGGGGGACGTACTGCAAATACTTTAACTTAATAGGACTAAGTGCTTATGTTTGAGAACATAAGTACTTAGTCCTATTTTTCTTGTAAAGATTTGAATATTTTAAGTTTAGCTATACTGTTGACTCTAGGTAGTGCATCCCATTTCTGATTGCTCACTATCTAACTCTTTTGCTTGTTTTAATAGGAATTTATATCTTTTATGCATGGCATTCAATTCGTAAATATAACAGTCAATTAAATCTGGATCAGACACATTTTCAAAATTAGAATAGGCACTCTCAATTGCTATTTTTGTTTTTTCGATATCAGAAATTAATGAACCATATTTTGACTCTTCTTTTTTGGAAAACAATTTCATTTAGCATTCTCCTTCTTCTTAAAGTTAATATTAAAGGATTATTTGTTATATTATTAGTATAGTCTTGGAAATAGAAGAATATACTACATTAGTTAGGAAATTATACCTTTATAAATATAAAATGGGAGGGATATTGGCGTGGAATCAAATGTGGAAAGCAAAATATTGATTTTAATAGTAATAATTTGTCTAACACTATTAATTGTTAGTTTAATAAAAAAGAGATTTGATCTAATAGTAAACTTCGGACTACGTATTTTTGCAGGCTTATTAGCTATTTATATATTAAACACTATACTAAAAGGATTTAATCTTGATTTAGCCGTTGGAATGAATTCTCTTACAGCTTTGGTGGTGGGAGTATTAGGATTGCCAGGCTTTGCTTTACTATATGGACTAGCAATATATTTCTTTATAGTATAAACAAATATAAGCCTTGTGCATAGAATATTATAAAAGTAATGAAACGTGGATAAATATGTTTTATAGATATAATAATATTAAAAATTGTAGTAATAGTAGACAAGGTTGTAATCATAGGGTTAAAAAAAATAATTACAGTAATGATATGTATTATAATGATTATCAAGAAGATAAATATGTAATTGGAGCTTATGTTAGTGGAGGACCGTTAGCTCCTAATATTAATGGAATGATATTATTTGAGCCTGACATGGAAGGAACAATAGTTTCTGCAACATTTTATAATCTACCAGAATATGAACCAGCTAGTAATGATCAAGGACCAATAGGTCCATTTGGCTTTCATCTTCACGAACATGGTTCTTGTAATATAGGAAACATTGCCTCTCTATTCGAAGATGCAGGAGGCCACTGGAATCCTGACAATCAGCCTCATGGCAACCACGCTGGGGATTTCCCAGTAGTTTTTTCTAATAATGGCTATAGCCAACAATCCTTCTTTACTAATAAATTTAGACCAGAAGATGTAATTGGAAAGGCAGTTATAATTCATCAAAATCCAGATGATTATAGAACTCAACCATCAGGTAATTCTGGCAAAAGATTAGCGTGTGGGGTGATTGGTTATATAAGCTTAAAAGGGTAGAAGGCCTTAATAGGTGGATTATGTAGAGTTATTAATATGTGCTATAATTAGGGCGAGCAGATAAGGTAATAATTAAATTTACAAAGGAGGTAGAAAGTATGTTAAAAACTAAAAATGGCAAACCTGTAGCCAGTATTGGCCAAGGCACATGGTATCTTGGAGAAAGCCAAAGATTTGAAGATGAAGAGATTGAAACACTAAAAATGGGTATAAATAAGGGTATGAACTTAATAGATACTGCAGAAATGTATGGTAGTGGTGGGGCAGAGGTATTGACAGGAAAGGCAATATCTAGTTTTCCAAGGGAAGACTTATATATTGTATCAAAGGTATATCCTTTTAATTCAAGTAAAGAGAATATTATAAAGGCATGTAGCAATAGTCTAAAGAGATTAAATACATCTTATATTGATTTGTATTTATTACATTGGCGTGGAAGTAATAGTTTATCTGAAGTAGTCGAGGGAATGGAAGAGTTAAAAGAACGTGGAATGATACGTGACTGGGGAGTTTCTAATTTCGATATTCGTGATATGGAAGAACTTTTTAAAGTTGAAAATGGTGATAAATGCCTTGTAAATCAAGTTCTTTACAATCTTGATAGTCGTGGGGTTGAGTTTAGCCTATTACCTTGGATGCAAGAGCGCAATGTAGTAATTATGGCATATTGTCCGCTGGCCCAAGGGGGGAAATTAAGCAAAGGATTACTAGAAAATGAGCTAGTCAAAGATATTGCGAGAGTTCATAATTCTAGTCCTGCACAAGTTCTTTTGGCATTCCTTTGCTCTAAAGCACTAGTTGTGCCTATACCAAGAACAAAACAAATAGAATACGCCATCCAAAATGCTGAGGCAATGGATATTAAATTAACTAAGGAAGAGCTAGATAGATTGGATCAGGAATTCCCACCACCTAACAGAAAGATGCCTTTAGATATACAATAGCAGTATAAGTGTTTAAAATTATAGTTATATAGAATCTCCAAGACTCTTTTTCTAATGATATTGTTAGTATAAATAAAGGGTTTCGGAGATTTTTTGCTTTCAAATAAAGTTTTATCTTCACGACTAAAAATATACACATAAATTTCTATAGATTATAGTCGGAACGACGAAAAATGTAATTCAAGAAAATTATGGTTGACATTTAATACCAGAGTGTTGTAAAATTATGTCATCTTAATCAGTGAGGTGAGCTACATTAATTTAAAAATGTATAGCCTACTAATCTTTTTGCTTCTTGCGGTTTATCATGATCTGAAATCCTACAAAATCAAAAACTATCTGATTGTAATTGGAGTGTTAACTGGACTTATAATTAACCTTATAGAGCTTGGTTTAGTAGCTAATTATTCCTTTTTACTAGCAACAATTATTCCAATAATTATACTTTTTCCTCTTTTTATAATTAAGGCAATGGGAGCAGGGGATATAAAATTATTCTCAATAATTGGATCCTATCTAGGAGTTTATCCTATTATTAAAATCATTATCATATCATTTTTTGTTGGCGGAATTATGTCAATAATATATCTAATTCGTACAAAATCTTTTATTAAAAGATTTGTACACATGAAGTCTTATATAACAAATCTTATAAGATATGATCAATTCAGTATTAATTCAGAAAAAATCAGTATTAAAACCATGAAGAAAGATCCATATTATCAAAAGGAACGAGATGGAAGAGAAGGTGTAATTCATTTTTCTCTTGCAATTTTTGCAGCTTTTATAATATATATTTTTATAACATATTTTAATTAAACAAGATGGAAGAGGTGAAAGCAATTGGGCATAACTTTAGGGATTTTCGATTCAGATGTGGAGTATTCCAGTCAATTAATGAATTATATAAAAAGAAAAAATAAGAATATTAATCAAGTAAGAATTTTTACTAATAAGAATATATTATATGACTTTCTTCTAGACAATCAAATTAATGTACTGCTCATTAGTGAAGACAAGATACAAGAAGATATAGAACATGATAATGTTGGCCACATATGTATTCTTTCAGAAGGGACCTATATATCGGAAGGTGGTGTGGATGAGGGAGAAAGGATCATATATAAATATCAATCGGCAGAAAAAATAATATGCGAATTAGTAAACTATTATCCTGAATTATCTAATCAAAAAAACACTATTCCTTCTAATAAATCCAAAATTATAAGTATATTTTCTTTAAATGAAGATTTTGTTCAAGAGACCTTTTCCTTTAATCTGGCTAATGAATTTGGAAATATTAAAAAGACTTTACTAATAGATTTTTGCTTACTACATGGTAGGGAACAGTTATCAAGTTTCAATTCTGATAAGAATCTTTCTGAGTTTATCTATTTTCTCAAATCAAAAACCCCTGATATACTTTTTAAAATGAATGAACATATTCAAAGTCTAGGTAGTTTTAAATACTTAAACGGTGTTATGTTTGGACCAGATCTTTTTGATCTAACGACTAAAGATATAGAATTTTGGCTAGGAGAATTATATGCTACAGATTATGAAGTGATAATTTTTAACGTTAGCTGCTATATCCCCATCATGCTAGACTTATTTAGAAAAAGTAATGAGCTTTTCTTAGTTACTAAAGGAGGTATGTGGAAGCAGAACCTATATAATAATTTAATAAAACAATTAAACTGGTCTGGTTATGAAGATGTAATAAGAAAGATTATTACTGTTGAAGTAGATAAAAGGCTTTCAGGGACAAATGATGAATATCAGATTAACAATATTTTTACAGAAGAATGGGGTGATTTAACAGGTAATTATGCAAGAAATATTGGATGAGATAAAACAAGAAGTTGTCAGTAGAATCGATCTATATAAAGAATACCAAGATGAAGAAATCATAGATGTAATTGATGAAGTTATTATCAAAAAGAGTAAAGAGCTTTATATAAGTACAAGTAATAAAAGGCAGTTAAGAAAACTAATATTTAATTCTATTAGGCGTTACGATATCCTTCAGGATTTGATAGAAGATCCAACTATAACTGAAATAATGATAAATGGTTCAGACCATATATTTATTGAACAAAAAGGAAAGATTAGTTTATGGGACAAGCAATTTGAATCAAATAAGAAGCTAGAAGATATAATACAAGCAATAGTATCAAAATCCAATAGAATTATAAATGAATCTAATCCAATTGTAGATGCAAGGCTTTCAGATGGATCAAGAGTAAATATAGTGTTACCTCCAGTGTCTTTATCAGGGCCAATTGTTACAATTCGTAGATTTCCTGACAAGCCTATATCAATGAAAAAGTTAATTCAGTTTGGAACCCTAACGAAGGAATTAGCAGATTTTTTAGAAAAGCTTGTAATTGCTGGATATAACATATTTATAAGTGGGGGAACAGGCTCTGGAAAAACAACCTTTTTAAATGTGCTTTCTAATTTTATTCCATCAGATGAAAGAATAATAACAATAGAGGATTCAGCCGAGCTACAAATCCAAAACATAAAAAACCTAGTTCGCCTAGAAGTTAGAAATGCCAATGTTGAAGGCAAAAATGAAGTTTCTATAAGGGAATTAATAAAAACTAGCCTTAGAATGCGACCTGATAGAATTGTGGTAGGGGAAGTTAGGGATGCAGCCGCACTTGATATGCTACAAGCCATGAATAGTGGACATGACGGGTCTTTATCAACAGGGCATGCTAACTCTACAAGAGATATGCTTAATAGGCTAGAAACCTTAGTTTTAATGGCTCTGGATTTACCAATTACTGCAGTACGTAAGCAGATAATTTCCGCTATTGATATAATAATTCATATAGAAAGGCTTAGGGATAAAAGTAGAAAGGTAGTTGAAGTATCAGAGGTTATAGATTGTATAGAAGGGGAATATGTGGTTAATAAATTATATGTATTTGAGGAAAGAGGCCAGGATGAAAAAGGAAATGTAATTGGAAAGATTGAGAAGACGAATAATAAAATAATTAATGATTTTAAGTTAAGAAAAGCGGGGATTTTGTGATAGAAGACTACAATGAGTATCAATATTCAAAAAAGGAAAGGTATAAATACTTCATTCAAGGTGCTTTAATAGGAGGATTTGTAGGTTATCTATTTTATGCAAATGTTTTTGGAATATTATTATTAACCCCATATGGACTCCACTTTGTAAAAAAGAAAAAGAAGGAATTAATAAACAATAGAAAATGGCAGTTAAATTTAGAATTTAGAGATGGTTTATTAAGTGTTTCTTCCGCCTTAAATGCTGGATACTCCATAGAAAATGCTTTTGAACAGGCAGTATTAGATCTAAAGCTTATGTATCAAGAAGACTCACTAATAGTAGTTGAATTTGAAAGTATAGTAAATCAAATTCGTATGAATAGGACAATAGAATATATTTTAGAAGATTTAGCAAAGAGAACAGATATAGAGGATATAAGCAGTTTTTCTGCAGTATTTAACACAGCAAAGAGAACTGGAGGGGACCTAATAAAGATTATAAGAAATACAGGTAATAATATAGGAGACAAAATAGAAGTAAAGCGAGAAATAAAAACCTTAATATCTGCCAAAAAAATCGAATCAAAAATTATGAGGATTATACCATTTGGAATTATTATTTATTTAAGAATGTTCTCGCCAGGTTTTTTAGATCCACTGTATAACAACATTGTTGGCTTTTTAATTATGTCAATAATATTAATGATATATCTTTTTGCATATAAGATGTCAGAAAACATTATGAATATTGAGGTGTGACATGATCTTCATTAACTTTATAATATTAGCATTATTCCTGATTTTACTGTTTAAAACAAAAGATTACGATAAGTCATTTGTAGATAAACTAGATAAAAAGAAATATAAATTAAACTATTTATTTCCAGCAGGACTATTTGTTATCGATAATATAGCTAATATCATAAATCACATTGGTTTTTCAAAACAAGAGGAATCATTGAAAGCTATATATATAGGAGAATCCATAAAGACTGTAAAAAGAATATATTTGTGTAATAAGATTATAATATTTGCTTTAATTATTTTTATTTTCAACCTATTTTCTATATTTAATTATTTGACCTTATCATATAAGGGAGACTTGCAAAAGGACAACTTAATCAGCAGGCCATTCACATCAGCGGAAGTGAAAACAATAAAGTTAGATGTACAGATTACAGAAGATGACTTGGTTGTTTTAACTGAAGAAGTTGACTTAGAAGTCCAAGGGAGAAAATATAGTAAAGAAGAGATTAGTGAATTAATAATTATGGCAAAAACACATATTGATTCATCTATATTAAAGGACAACAAATCAAAAGATCAAATAGGCTCTGATATTAACTTAGTAGAGTATATTCCAGATACAGATTTATATGTTGACTGGGAATTAGAGAATTACCAGCTGATTTCTAGAGATGGAATTGTGAATAATAAAGAAATAGAAGATAAAATTCCCACTTGGGTAAAAGCAGTCATTTCATATTATGATCTAGAAGTAGAATATAAAATTGACCTTACAGTCTTACCAAAAGTCTTTACAAAAGAAGAGGAGGTATATAGAAGATTAAAAGAGGAGCTAGAAAAAGTCGACCTAGATTCAGCGAGTGAAGAGACTTTAATCCTTCCAAGTTCTATAGATGATATGGAAGTATACTGGAAGGAAAAAAAAGACAGGTCAAGTCTACAGCTATTATTGGTTGGTCTGTTGGCAGCAGTGTTAGTGTTTGCAGCTTATGATAAGGATTTATACGATAAAGTAGAAGAACGTAATAGGCAAATGCTTTTAGACTATCCAGAAATTATCAACAAAGTCACATTATTATTGGGAGCAGGAATGCCAATGGCGAATGCTTGGCATAAGGTAGTACAAGACTATAAATCAAAGAAGGCAGGTAAAAGATATGCCTATGAAGAAATGATAATTACAAGTAATGAAATTTTACTTGGGACATCTGAAATTACAGCATATGAAAGTTTTGGTAGAAGGGTAAAATTACTACCGTACCTAAGATTTGCATCACTACTATCTCAAAATGTAAAAAAAGGATCTGGAGATTTACTTAGACTGTTAGAAGTTGAAACGATGGAATCCTTTGAAGAACGTAAGGAATTATCAAAGAGAATAGGAGAAGAAGCAGGAACTAAGCTCCTGTTTCCTATGATCCTTATGCTTTTGATAGTTTTAATAATTATAATTATTCCAGCCTTCCTGTCATTTCAATTTTAAAACAATAGAAACTGCAAGATATTATAACTAGGCCGGAACCTAACATAAGAATAAAAGGAAACCCCAGTTATCTAATAAAAACAAGGAGGAAAGAGAATGGATATTAAAACATTAAAAGATATTATCAGCGAATTTATTATGGAAGAGGAGGGAATTGGGGTTGTAGAGATAATCTTAATATTAGTTATACTAATTGGCCTTGTTATTATTTTTAGAGATCAAATGACATCTTTAGTTAATCAGATATTCTCTTCTATTACTAACAAAACAGGGAATATTATAAGGTAGATGAATAAAAAGTATAGAATTGATGGATCAATAACGGTGTTTTTATCAATGACTTTGTTAATTATAATATCTTTAGTTATGACTACTGCAGAAGCTCTTAGAGCATATAGTATGGCAGTATATACTGAAAGGGCACTGTATACAGCGCTAGATTCAGTATTTGCAGAATTTTACCACCCCTTATTTAAAGAATATCATGTGTTTGGACTAGATGGTGGATATGGAGGCAGTTTAATCCAAGAAAAGATAATAGAAGAAAAAATAACAGATTATATGGACCATACCTTCTATCCAAGTAATAATATTTCCTTTGGTAATTTTAATGTGCCTATACAGAGTTTTAATATGTTTGGTATAAACGCTAATAATGTAAATATTAAAGACATTAAAACCTTTGAGGATTATAATGGAGATTTGTTTTACACCCAAGGAGTCGATTATACCAGGTATAGTCTTGCAGCAGAAGGGATGGACAAGCTTCTTGAACAATTTAATTTGATCAAGGAAAAGGAATTAAAGGATGTTGTAACAACACAAGAAGTACTAGAAAAAAAGATGTTTGTAGAAGAAAAGGTATCTTTAATCAATGATGACATAATTGCCTTATCTAATTTATTAGATGGAATTATTATTACAAATGAGGGGCCGAAATTAAACAATGAAGGAAATTTATACATAAAGCAAAGTTTCGTTAAAAAAATATGTAGTGATAATAAGATAATTTATGATCCCTATCCCATTAACTCATGGGTTTCTGCATCTTTAAAAGGTAAATATATTAATCCGACCAGCGAAATTAATAAAAGTGTTAGCCTGTTAAATTCATTAATAGAGAACGGGGCAATTAGAGAAAAGACAGAAAAAACCTATAAAGTTAAATCCAAAATCAGTCTAGAAAGCATTGAAGATAAAGATGAAAAAGCCAGGATAATACAGGAAATAAAAGAAGAAAAGAATATTATTAAAGACTGTGATAAATATGAAGAAGAGCTTATCAGTGATTTCAGAAATAGTATTAAAGTAATCAAAAATTTAACATCTAACACATCTAGCCTAATACCAAATACAATCGCAATAGTAAACAGATTAATTATAAATCAAAACCAATTATCCGACTCAATAACCGAATATAAAACCTTATTATTAGGAAAAAAAGATATTTTAGAAAAAGATTTATATTCAAGTTTGTGGGGTGACTATCTAGAACTAGAAAAATATAAAGGTAATTATTCAGGAGATAAAGATTTTTATAATTTTATAGGAATGAAGAACACATTAGAGGATAATCAATTAATATTAAATAAAATTCAAAAGATTATGGATATAAAAATCTCATCAAAAAAGGATACATGGGAAAATGCAAAATTAAGTCTAAACCAAGCAAATGATATCCTAAAAAAATATAGTTTTGAATTTCTCAATTTAGACTATAGGTCCTTGAGTAAAAAAGAGGAAGAGGCAGATGTATTTGAGGGAGTTAACAACATTATAAGTGATGGCATAATGGAACTTCTGTTAGTAGATAATGTTAATATCTCAGATAAGAGTATAGGAGAGGTTGAGATAAGCCGTTTACCGTCATATAAATATAAAAACAAAAAGTCATTAGATACAAATTATAATATAAGTGAATTAAATTTAACGAGTTCTTTTAATGGATTTAAAGAAATATTAGCTTCCTTTACAGATAGTTTTAATGGTGAAGAACTCCTAATCTCTTCGGCAGATTCAATAGGTGGGTCCTTATTATATCAAAAATATATATTAGATCATTTTGGGTCATATCAAAGTGAAAGAAAGGTAAACATACCGACATCCCTAGATTATGAGGTAGAGTATATTCTCCAAGGCAAAAAATCTGATTCTGAGAATTTGAAATCCTTTGTATTTAACTTGTTTGTTTTTAGAACACTAATGAACTCAACATCTTTATTTGCTAATTCTGAGAGTAATGAACAAGCAAGATTATTGGCAGTTTCCCTAGTTGGTTTTCTAGGTCAACCGATATTAGTGACAATAGCAAAAAGTATAATATTATTCACATGGAGCATAGCTGAAAGTATTGTTGAAATATCTGCCTTATTACAAGAAAAAAGCATAGCATTACTAAAACAAACTAAGGATTTTGAAATAGATTTAAAAGATTTACCCTTTTTAAATAGGAGATTTATTCAGGCTAAGGTAAACAAAATGAGCAGCAGCAAGTCACCACAACACTTAGATTATGAAGACTACCTAAACATTATGCTACTATTTAAGAACAAGAATGAAAAAACTTTCCAGGCTCTAGATTTAATTCAAATAAATCTTCAGAATAATTATGAAGACTCCTTTCTTATAAGTAATTGTATTTATGGCATTAGCGCTTCTGCGGACTTTTCTATGGAAGAAAAACTTGTTTCTTTACCATTTATCCAAAAAACAACAGGAAAAGCTAACAAAAAATATTTACACTCTACTAATAGGGAATATTCATATTAGAAAAACTAGAAGGATTTGATTATAGGGTGAATTGGTATATCCGTTCAAAACAAAGGTAAAAACAATTATTCTCTCCAAGAAAAAGAAGCATTCATCCAAACATGCACCCAGAAACTAAAAACAACCCTTAAATGAACGGATATACCAGTTCATCCAATAATAAGTATTGGCTTATAATGAGGAGTTACATTTGAAAAGTAGTAAATTATTAAAGACAAGAGGAAAAGCTTCTCTTACAGTTGAAGCAGCACTAGTTTTACCAATCTTCATATTTGCCATACTTGCATTTATATATTTTTTACAAATACTAATAATACATGATAGTTTACAAGAAGTAATAACAGAGATAGGGCTTAACTCTGCAAAATACGGCTATGTTTATGATAGTCTTAGTGATTTCGACAAAGAATCAAAAGACAAGTTAATTATATCCACCGGTGAAACGGAAGACGATGGAATAATAGATAGTGTGATAGAAAGGGAAATTGCAAGAAGTATAGATAGTGCATATTTTAAATTAGCCCTATACGACAAATTAAATATTGATAAAGTCAATAGTTCATGTATTAAAGATGGATTTACTGGTATTAGTACTTATTTTTCAAGTTATATGGAAGAAGATAATAATGTAGATTTAATAATTAATTACAAAATCAAAATACCTACGGTATTTATTAAGATAGATGGTTTTCAAATAGTGCAAAGAGTAAAGCTTAGAGGTTGGAATGGTTATCAACCAGATTCTAAAATTGATATGGATTTAGACAACAAGGTTGACCAGGATGAAAGGACAGTGTACATAACCACCACTGGAATGGTTTATCATACTTCCAACCATTGTACCCATCTAAGCTTATCAATTAGGGATGTACCATTTGATCAGTTAAAGGATCTTCGTAATCATGCAGGAGGAAAATATAAAAACTGTAATCTTTGTAGTTCACAATCACAAGACATAAATACTGCCTATATTACTATATTTGGTGATAGATATCATAGTAACAAGGGTTGTAGTGGACTCAAAAGGACTATTGAGGAAGTAGCGATTTCTCAGGTAGGCGATAGAAGATTATGCAAGAGGTGTGGTAAATAGAGAGGATGAAAGATGGAAGATATCAGTTTATTGCTTAAAATAATAACGATAGTCTGGCTTTTTATATGCAGTGTTCAAGATATAAAAGAACAGCAAATTAATCTTGTTTTAATAGGAGTGGGCTTTATTTCTCTGTTTACCTTATCTTTAATAGAAAATCAGCTCCTAATATGGGAAAGATTAGGGGGAGTCGGTTTGGGAATCTTTTTAATCTTACTAAGCAAAATTACAAGAGGGCAAATTGGAATAGGTGATGGCTTAATACTATCTGTAACAGGCATTTCTTTAGGTTTTTATCTTAATTCTATTTTACTTATATACAGTTTGTTTATTTCTGCAGTTTTTTCTATTGGGATTATGATAATTAAAAAAGCTAACAGGAAATCAACGATTCCTTTTACTCCCTTTGTTTTTATCGTCTCCTTGGGGGTGGTCTTAGGTGAATAAGATGTTTAAAATCACTTGTAAAGGGAGTTATACAATTGAAGCAGCTTTAATTTTTCCATTAATATTGTATATAATTATTGCACTAGTGTATTTAGGTTTTTATTTACATGATTTTGGAAAGGTTCAAGCAGTTGTTCATGAAAGTCAAACTAGGGGAAAAGGACTGGTAAGAAATGAAGTAAATATAAACTCAGGACTACTGTCCTATTCAGATTATCTTGATAGAACTATATTTTATCCAATAGATAATGATTTTAATAAAAAAGAAAGTCAAATTGCAGAATTTATTTATAAAAGGTGCCAGGATAAACTCCTAATATCTAAAATAAATGATATAGAGGCTAAAGTAGGGATTTTTGATATTAATTTAAAAATTATTATGGAAGTTAAATTTCCTTTTAAAATAATAGAAAAACTTTTTAATAGAGAAGGAAATATAGTAATAGAGAGTAAGGAAGAAATTCATAATCCTACGACTTATATACGAGGATATGAAGTGTCATATAATTTTGTTAAAAAAATAGATGTTGTCAACAAAGTAGTTACTGGGTTAAAAAAGTTAATTGGAATATCAAAATAATATATAGGCAGGTATGTCATGGTGCTAGAAGTAAAATATATAATGGATATGCAAGATAATTATTTAATATTAGAATGCAATGAAGATAGTTTGAAAAGTTTTTCATCTAAAATGATATTAAGTAATAGGATTCCTGGATTATTAAAAACAGAAATAAGATCTATCGATGATAAAGATTTTTTCTATTACAATATAACATCAAATGATAGCTTGTTTAATATTTACGAAAATAGGTTGTTTGGTTATCAAGCCTTAAAAGATATATTAAAAGCTATTATAAAAACTATTGAAGACAGTAGAGAGTATCTTTTAGAGGAAGAAGATTTTATATTAAAACCCGAGTCTGTTTATATTAATAAAAACAATGAGGAAGTTCTATTATGTTATTATACTAGTTATAACATACCGCTTTTGAAACAATTTGGTAAATTAATAGAGTATTTTATGAATAAGGTAGATTATAAAGATGAACAGGCTGTTTTATTAGTTTATGCCTTATATAAGATAACCAAGGAAAGCAATGTTACCTTCAAACAAATAAAAGATGAACTAAACAAGAACATACAAAACAAAATGCCTTCTTATATTAATATAGAAAATTCAAATAATGAATATAAAATAGCAGAGACATTAAATAGTAATGGCAATGACTTAGACAAAATAGAAAATAAAACAATTAATGGTAAGGATATAAAAAAAGGAAATGCTAATAATTACAATAATACTAATCATACAAGTTGCTCAAGTGAATTTACAAGTGAAATATCTGATGAAAAAGAAGTAATGATTTATAGTAAGAAAAGCTACATTTTAGCTTTGATATCAATTTTATCTGTATTTTTATTATTTATTATAGTATTGCGGCTAGGCTTATTACATAACTCATTTGGAACACAAATTGATTTAATCAAATTATCATGTTTTATAATTGTTGCTGCATGTTTAGAAGGCTTATTTATAAGCAGAATTTTTCACAAGGACAATAAGATTTCTAAGATTATTCCAGATACTAAAATCTTTGATATCTCTTATGGAAAAAAAGAAGATCCTTACAATGGTTTTAACCAAGATGAAAACTTTACTAATAATGATTGTGAAGAATCTAATAACTATATGACCCAGGTGGTAGGGAAGAATGAAGATAAGGAAGATTATAAAACCGAGATATTATCATATTTAGGAGGCAATCAAAGCTCATACTATTTAGAACCAAGCAACTTAATGGACGATAAGATTTATATAAATACATCTCCCTTTATAGTGGGCAATTATATTAATGGAGTTAACTATAGGATAGAGGATTCGTCAGTAAGTAGATTTCATGCAAGATTTTTTGTTAATAACGAAAGCATTAGTGTTGTTGACTTAGATTCAACCAACGGAACCTTTATAAACGGTTCTAAGATTGAAGCTCATACCTCCTATGAATTATATGACAGAGATGAGATTTGTTTTTCTAAGTGTAGGTTTATACTTAAAATAAACTTTATAAAGAAAGAATAAAATTATCTAATCTTTCACATCTAAATTTGTTAAATTATTAAGATATAATAAAATACCTTGTAAAAGTAAACTTTTTAATTTAATATACTGATGTAAAGATAATTTATGCTTTTGATTAATAAAGGGATTAAATATGATATCAAAAAAGATATATACAAACTTAATGAGCCTGGGATTTAATAGTGTAAGTATAGATAAGGACAATATAAGCCTATTCCAACGTCTAGTTGGAGAAATGGTTACTGTTGTAGCCTTATATGATTGTCCCTCAGGACTAGAATATACAGCGGAGCAACTAACATATATAGACAAGCAAATTAGAAATCATTATCATAGCAAAGGGCATAGCAATGTTGATTTGCTAGGAGTTGTAATCACTAATAAGGTGGAAAATATAAGAGACGTTGCTATAATGAATAATAATTTTTGGATTTTAGACTCTGAAAAAAAGAGTCTTATTATCTATGAAAATCAAGAAGGACAGTATAATGATATAAGAAAACAGATAGGGAATGTATTAGCTGAAGTAAGATTAGAAAGTTTAGGAGATACGTCACCTAGACCAAGACAAAGCTATTCTAATAAAGTAAGTACAAAATCAAAAAGTGGAATGATTAGAAATCTCTTATCTCAATGGAATACAATCTTAATAATAATTAATGTATTAGTTTATTTCATAGTAGATTTCATTAGTAGAAAAAGTGGTCAAGAGCACATTGTAATGTCTGGAGCGCAATATTGGCCCTCAATAGTTCATGGACATGAATATTATCGCTTATTAACCTATATGTTTTTGCACTCAAACATAACTCACTTAGCTAATAATATGCTGGTTATGTTTTTTCTAGGTGGAAATCTTGAAAGAGTTGTAGGCAAATGGAATTTTTTAATTATTTATTTTGGTTCGGGTGTTATAGCAGGCATTGTGTCCATGCTTTATAATATGTTTGATAATCTTAATGTTATTTCTATTGGGGCATCAGGTGCTATATTTGGAATTGTAGGAGCTATGGTCAATTTGGTCATTAGAAACAAAGGACGTCTTGTAAATATAAGCTCTAGACAAATGATTATGTTTGTTGTATTTAGTTTATATGGAGGACTAACAAGCCAAGGTATTGACAATGCGGCCCATATAGGTGGTTTATTTGCTGGGCTTATACTTGCAGCCATATTTTGTAGAACTCCAAAGAGTAAAATGTATAACTATATTAGCTAATCTTTAGTTAAAATCATAGATTGGCAAAGTAACTCTAAAGCATGTTTCTTCATTGTCTGATATTATTTCAAGATTACCTACGTGTGATGATATAATACTTTTAGCTATAGGTAATCCCAAACCAGTGCCAGAGTCTTTATTTGTAAAGTAGGGATTTAAAATTTTTTCTTTTAATGCATTAGTTACAGGTTTGCCATTATCAATAATATCAATAATAAGAGTAGTATTACTGGACTTACATAATATTTGAACCAAGCCGTAACCCCTTGGGGATGACTCGATGGCATTTTTAACAAGGTTAGTGAAGGCTTGTTTTAGCCTCATTTTGTCAAACATATAACTTGTAAAATATTTCTTTGAAACCTCATCAACATTTAGGATAAGTTTAACGCTGCTCTCTTCGGCAAAAGATAACATAGAGTTAACAACTGACCCTATCAAAGATAATAGATTACCCTCGCAAATTGTTACGTCTATACAGTTATGAATTTCTTTAAAGTTCTTTACTAATTCAATACTATCAGCAATATCATTTTTAATTTGATTCCAATATTTAATATCTTTTATATCAGGATATCTACATTCCATAAGTTGTATTGAACTGTTAATTAGAGTTAGGGGATTATTGATTTCATGAAACATCTCATTCATAACATCGTTATAGTAATCAATGTATTGGTTAACAACAGAAGAACAATCCTCACTAAGCGTTTTTGAACTATTTACATATTTATCAGTTAATTTACCCATATTATAGCCCCCATAAAATAATATTACCAGATTATGGTTAACTTTACAATAAGAACCAGTCTACAAAAAAAGGCATATTTTGAGAAAATGTGATAAAGTCATTACAAATGAGCATAGCTTAAGGAAGGGAGAAGGTTATGGATAGCAATTGTGTGTTTTGTAAAATAACGAAAAAAAAGATCCCATCTAAAATTTTATATGAAGATGATGATTTCCAAGTTATCTTAGATGGTGCACCCGCTACAAAGGGTCATGCAATATTAATTACCAAGAAACATTTTAAGAACTTATTTGAAATGGATTATGAAACTGCAGGAAGGTTATTCCCTGTTGTTCTAAAAGTTGGGAAAGTAATGAAAAAAGAATTAAAGTGTTCTGGTTTTAACTTAGTACAAAATAACGGAAAGGATGCAGGGCAAACGGTTTTTCATTTTCATCTACATTTAATACCTAGAAATGAGAATGATGGTGTGGACTTTAGGTGGGAATCAAAAGAATATGATGATGAAGAAACAACTAAGCTAGCCCAAGATATTTTTCAGAAGTTCAATTAATTTTGCTAAATTACATGCTATCATAAAAAGCAAGGGCAATATAGGCATTTAAAACAGTCTTTGGAATTCTATATGCCCTTGCTTATATTTGTATTAAAACATAGACTCAAACTATAGGGAAATTTCTTTAATTAAATTAACTATAGTTCTTGTTGCGTCAGATTGTTCGCTTTTGTTCATAGAATCTATATACTTTTCCTTGTTATCATAAACAAGATTTATGGCATTTGCTAAAGAATCAGAATCTAGGTCCTCTTGGTTTAATATATATGAAAACCCTTGTTTTTCAAAAGAATGTGCATTTAATATTTGATCTCCCCTACTAGCTCCTAAAAATAAAGGTATTAATATATTGGGCTTTCTTAAGGCTAATAATTCACATATCGCATTTGCACCTGCTCTAGAAACCACAATATCCGCAGCAGCGAAAAGATTGTTTAATTCTCTGTTTATATATTCAAATTGGGCATATCCTTTTATATTGTCATAGGCAGGATCTATTTTTCCCTTTCCACAAAGATGAATAACTTGATATTTCTCTAATATTAGCGGTAGAGCTTCACGAACTTTTTCATTTACGCTTTGGGCCCCTGAACTACCACCCATAACCATTATAGCGGGTTTGTTTAATGAAAAACCACAAAAATCTATTCCTTTAATCTTATTTCCGGAAAACAACTCTTTACGAATAGGGGTGCCTGTAAGAACGGCTTTACCTTGAGGGATATGTACTAGAGTTTCAGGGAAATTCACACAGACTTTATCAGTAAAAGGAATGCTTATTTTGTTAGCAAGGCCAGGTGTTATATCTGACTCATGGATAATACAAGGTACTTTTCTTCTTTTGGCAGCCATTACAACTGGTACTGAAACAAAGCCTCCCTTTGAAAAGATAATATCAGGTTTTAGTTTTTTAATTAATGAAGAGGCTTCACTATAGCCCTTTAAAACCCTAAAAGGATCTGTAAAATTTTTCACATCAAAATAGCGACGTAGTTTTCCAGAAGATATTCCATAATATTTAACACCCATATTTTCTATTAACTTTTTTTCGATTCCATCGTATGAACCAATGTATATAACTTCAAAGCCTTCTTCTTGTAAAGAAGGAAGCAATGCGATATTTGGAGTAACATGACCTGCGGTTCCTCCACCTGTTAAAATTATTCTTTTCAAAATTGTTTAAACCTCCTGAATTTTATACTTCATAGAAGATATTTAATTAAATGTATGTGTAACTAAATATACCATACTATTAGTATAATTTTAATATATATTTTGAATTTATTTGCTTATTGGAATTATCTAATATATAATTTTTGTAATTTTAAAATTTATATGTAGATTATTTATTGGAATATTAGAAAGGATAATATAATGATGGATAAAATTGGAATTATAGGAGCCATGGATGAAGAGGTAGAAGAGCTTAAAAATATAATGTCAAATACTAGAGTACAAACCATTGCAACTATGGTTTTTTATGAGGGAACTATAGGAAGTAAAGAAATAGTTGTAGTTAGGTCTGGGATAGGAAAGGTAAATGCGGCTATCTGTGCCCAGATTTTAATCGATAAGTTTCATGTAGAAGGGATAATAAACACAGGCATTGCTGGTTCCTTAGATGGAAATATTGATATAGGAGATATTGTTTTATCAAAAGATGCAATTCAGCACGATATGGATGTAAAGGCTTTTGGTCATGAGTATGGTAAAATACCAAGAATGGAAACTTCAATATTTGAAGCAAACAATGACATGGTAGATAAGGCTGAAATTGCTTGTAGAAAGGTAAATCCTAGTACAAATATATATACTGGTAGAATTTTGAGTGGGGATCAATTTATTCAAGATAAGGAAAAGAAAGCATGGTTGATATCAAACTTTAATGGTATTTGTGTGGAAATGGAAGGGGCTTCAATTGCCCATGTAGCATGGCTAAATCAAGTTCCGTTTTTAATTATTCGAGCAATTTCAGATAAAGCAGATGGTAGCGCACAAATGGACTATTATAAATTTGAAAAACTTGCTATAGAGCGTACATTAAGATTGTTGGTTGAATTTATTCCAAGTTTATAACTTTTCGTTGACATCCATTGACAAGATTGTCTAGTAAGAAAGGTGAAACGATATAATTCTGAGAAAAACCTGTTGGACTCAGTGTTTTGTTGGGGTTCAAGGACTTATTTTGTCTAACGATTCTTCCCTCTAAACTCTTTTAATATTTTTAATCATTAGATATAATGATTAAAAATTAGCTTGAGTTAGGGGGATTATTTTGTTGGAAAGTTTGTTTTACAAAAATATAATAATTTATATTTTAGTTGGTGTTTTTGCTTTAAGTATGTTATTGAAATTCGTTTTAGCTATAGGGTATTCACGAATGATAAGGGCCTCAAATAAAATGGGGAGAAATAAAAATAAATTTTTAAGAAAACTGAAACTTAAATTTGAAAAATGTTATCAATTGAAGATAGTGGTTAACAATGTGGATGCTTTTGTTGACAAGTCTATAAATAATCACAAAGTACTTGGGATATTGTTGATAACCTGGGAAAAGTTTAGTGGACAGATTTGGTTTTTTTCTGGGATACTTGGTCTTTCTGCGACTTTATTAGGGGTAATATTAGAAGTTGATAAAATGTGGATATTAGGTGTATTTGTTGTTGGTTTTTTAACAAGTGGATTGTTGATGTTTTTTGAAGGACTCCTTAATGGGAAAGAGAAAAAAAATATAATTAGGTTAAATCTTATAGATTATTTTGAAAATTATTTAAAGAATAGATTGGAACAAGAGGAAAAAAGACCAGAACTTATAGAGAAATATAAAAATGAATATTTTTCAAATTTTGTTATTGAGAATAAAAAGATATTAAAGTATGTAGCAGCAGGAGAGGAAAAGCTCCAAGAGGACTTAGAGGAAGCAACTAAAAAAACAAAAAAAAGATCTAGTCGTAGAGAAGAGAGACTAAGTGTAAGAATAGATAAGAAAAGAAAAAAGGAAGAGAAAGAAGCAACTAAATTATTTAAAAAACAAGCAAAAGAATCGGCAAAGCTAAAGAGAAAAGAAAACAAGAAGAAACGACAAATAGAGGCAAAGGAAAAAACAAGGCTAGAAAGATTGCAAAGAAAAGAAGAAAAAACAAGACAAGCTGAAATTAAGAGAGCATTAAATCTTGAAAGACAGATACTTGGTAAAAGTAAAAAAACAAAGAAGATTACTACTGCTCAACAGAACAAGGAAAATTTGAAGAAAGAAATAGAAGGATTTAGGCAAATTGAAAAAAGAAATAAAGAACAAGAAAATATGGAACAAAAAGATAAGAGTAAAGATCTTGTGGATATATCAAAAATTATGAACTATACTTCAGAAAGGAATAAACGTGTATCGGAGAATGAAACTAAAAACATTGAAATTAGCCATAATCTTGAAAAGATGAAAAAGGAAGCGGCAGTTACAGTAGATAAGAGAAGTGGTTTAGGAGAAGACAAAGAGCTACTAGATAAGAGGCTTGATGAAAGTGATAATTATAAAATAAAAAGAAATAAACAACTAAGTAAGGAAGACAAACAAATAATTGAAGATATACTAAGTGAGTTTTTGGCCTAAATTATGAATGGATTATTATAGATTAGAAGGATTAATATAAGCATAAGGATTTATTGATAAGGTGATTATAGAATTTATTAAAGAATGAGAGTAATAACAACTAATAATTGGAATTTGTATTGAATAAGATATTTGTCTTTGATAAAATAAGAGTATGATTATAGATTATCAAATAAGAAAGGGGATTATACGAATGAGAGAAAGAGTGACATTTGATTATTCTGCGACTAAAGATTTTGTTGCTGAATCTGAAGTTTTAATGATGGATGCAATTGCAGAAAATGCTAAGGCCCAGTTATTGAATAATACAGGACCAGGAAGTGAGTTTACAGGTTGGATAGATCTACCTCTTGATTATGACAAAGAAGAATTTGATCGTATACTTAAAGCCGCTGATAAGATTAAGGAGAATTCCGAGGTATTTTTGGTAATTGGAATAGGAGGCTCATATTTAGGAGCTAAAGCAGCAATAGACTTTTTAGGTCATAGTTTTTATAATAACCTTTCAAGCAAGGAAAGAGGAACTCCAGAAATATATTTTGTTGGTAATAATATTAGTAGCAGTTACATTAACCATCTTAGTGATGTAATTGGAGATAGAGATTTTTCAATCAATATGATTAGTAAGTCGGGAACCACTACTGAGCCAGCTATTGCCTTTAGGGTATTTAAGAAAAAACTTATCGAAAAATATGGTAAAGAAGAATCTCGAAACCGCATATTTGTTACAACAGACAAAGAAAAGGGAGCTTTAAAGAATCTAGCCACAGAAGAAAATTATGAAAGTTTTATAGTGCCTGATGAAGTGGGTGGAAGGTATTCTGTATTGACTGCTGTGGGATTGTTACCAATTGCTGTAAGTGGAGCAGATATTACAAAGCTTATGGAAGGTGCAGCCTCTATGAGAGAAGTCTGCCTTAACAGTTCTTATAAAGAAAATGGACCAATGATATATGCTGCAATAAGAAACATCCTGCTGAGAAAAGGCAAATCTATCGAAATTTTAGCAAATTATGAACCATCTCTTCATTATTTAAGTGAATGGTGGAAACAATTATATGGTGAAAGTGAAGGAAAAGACCAGAAGGGTATATATCCTGCTTCTGTAGACTTATCTACAGATTTACATTCAATGGGTCAGTTTATTCAAGATGGTCAAAGGATTCTCTTTGAAACTATCTTAAATGTTGAAAAATCAAGGGATGAGATAGTTATAGAAGAGGAAGAAGTTGACCTAGATGGTCTTAATTATCTAGCCGGTAAGACTGTTGACTTTGTAAATAAAAGTGCTATGAATGGTACTAAGTTAGCTCATTCAGACGGTGGAGTGCCTAACTTAGTTGTTAACATTCCAGAACAAAACGAATTTTATTTAGGAGAACTATTCTACTTCTTCGAGTTTGCTTGTGGCATAAGTGGCTATATACTAGGTGTGAATCCGTTTGATCAACCTGGTGTTGAAAGTTATAAAAAGAATATGTTTGCGTTACTTGGCAAACCAGGGTTTGAAGAAGAAAGAGAAGGGTTAATGAAACGCTTATAAAGATTGTATGTAATAAATAATAGAATAAATAATATTAAATAGGCATACTTGCATATAGAGTTCAAAGAATAGCATTAATATTAAGAATGACGTTAATATAATGGTAGGAATCTGAATTCATTAGATTAGGCAAGTGTGCCTATTTTATGTAATTAAAGATTAAGAAATGGAGGAAGTACAAAAAGTCTGTACTAGAATAATGATTATAGACAAGGGCAAGCCTATTGCCTCTGGAAGAAATACCATTAACTGAGGGAATTAAAGATGAATTAAATTCTGATGGCTTGTTCATATTATCAATCTTTTCGAATACTTACCTCACCGGAGTTAAGGTATTCTATTTCGCCCTGTTCATTTTGGACCTTAAGCCTGAAGTTTTCATCTATATCTAGAGCAAAGGCCCTTTCTATATTATTCTCACCTTTTATAACATTAATTTCTTTATTAAGAATCATAGAACGATTTCTATATTCAGATAAGAAGGTTTTCTCTTCAAGTGTTTTATAATATGACATAAATATTTCTAAAATATCAGCAATTAACTTACTTCTACGCTCACCTGAGTTTTCGTGATTATCAAAAACTGATGTAGATATATTTTCTAATTCTTTTGGAAAGCCATTTGTAGGGGCAAATACATTTATACCAATGCCTAAGATAGCATATTTTAGGCCCCCGCCTTCCAGGTCCATTGAAGCCTCAGTTAGGATTCCAGATACTTTCTTATCATCAAGAAAGATATCATTAACCCATTTGATTTTTGCCTCTTTGTTAGAATTCATCTCTATAGCCTGTGCTACAGCAACAGCAGCACAAGTAGTTATTGATAAGGATTCATAGGCAGAAATCTTTGGCCTAAGAAGTAGGCTCATGTAAACTCCTGTGCTTTCAGGAGAAAAAAAACTTCTACCCCTTCTTCCTCTCCCTTTTGTTTGCTGCTCTGCAATAATTACATGACCTTCTGAAGCCCCAGAGTCAGCCTCGAGCTTAAGCATAGAGTTAGTAGATTCAACCTCTTTATAAACTTTTATGTCAAAGATATCTGTTTTTAGGTGTTTGCTGATACTTTGGCTAGATAAGAGCTCGTTATCAATATTTAAGCAATAGCCCTTGTTGGTAATGGCTGTAATGTTGTGCCCTTCTTCTTGTAGGTGCTTTATAGCCTTCCATACAGAGTTTCTACTAATATCTAAGTGGTCAGCAATCCTACTACCTGAGATGTGGTCACCTTTATGTTTTTCTAAAATTTCAAGAACTCTAAATCTAGTTGTCAATTTATAAACCTCCAAATTACCAAACAAAGATATTATTCATCAAAATCAGTTGTCCTCTTCTATAACATCAATTTCTAGATAATCAAAATCGATACTTTCAATAAAATTATCTTGGGTAAACCTAGTTTTGTCATGTTTTTTAAAATCATCAATAGTTGATTCTAGCCAAAGGGGTTTTGCTAAATCAAAATCATAACAAACATCATCAACGGCTTGATAGATTTTTTTTGTACGATTTAAGGTTTGATCATCATTTTCAACGATCATATCTTTAACTATCCTATTATCCTTAATTGTTTTTGCCCATAATCTAAACATTTCTACCTCGTTTCATAAAAAGTGTTTTGTTTATACTTAAAATAATATAATTTAGATAATCCAAGCTGTTTATGCATTGATAGTATATCATAAAGGGAAAATATTAGGAACTTGAAAAATCACAATAATCAGCTTATTGATGGATAGTATATGCAAGACATGGATACACTAATTATACAAATATTGAAAGATAAAAGAAAGGATATTAAATATGGAAATGAAAAAACAAGACTCAAACCAAACAGAACCTAATAGGCCAAATCCAGAAATACGAAATCCTAGTAAATCACCCATTAGCAATCCCATTTCTAAGCCTGGTATAGATAGAAGGGGTATAGAGCCTGAACATGATACGAGAAACATACCAGATGAAATGCCGCCACCTATTGATTTACCTGAGGTTGACCCAGAAAAGATACCAGTTGTAGATCCTGACCATCCACCTGTATCTGGAGGTGGTATTGGATTTTATTAATCATCTAATTTATAAAAAATATAATTAATTTGATAACAAAGGCTTAAAGCCATTAATAAAGCCTGTCCAAAACACTGCTTAGTATGAAACGTTTCTAATATACACATTAAGGTGTTCAAACACCAATGTAAATTAGCGACTCTATCCTAAGCGGTGTTTTTATAACCCTTATAATCATTAAACTGCTGGCAATTACACCTTATTTGTAGCTTGCATTTTAGCATAAGTTATTATAAGATAATTCTAGTAGTTGTGTCGTTGGATAAGGAGTAAAACATGGACTCTAGAAAGCGAAGAGAAGAATTATTTAAAATATTAGAGCGATCCAAAGAGCCTATATCTGGTTCTGAACTAGCGAAGAGGCTAGGTGTCAGTCGCCAAGTAATTGTTCAAGACATTGCTTTATTAAGGGCATCTAACGAGCAAATTATGTCTACTAATAAAGGTTATTTAATATTCAAACAAAAATCTAATAAGTTTACAAGAACATTTCATGTAAAACACTCGACAGAGGATATAGAAAAAGAATTGTGTTTGATAGTAGATATGGGTGGAAGAATATTAGATGTAGGAGTGTCTCATGGTATCTATGGAAGCATTTCAACTGAGCTTATTATTAATAATAGGCGAGATGTATATGATTTCGTAGACAAGCTAAAACAAGGAAAGATAAAACCTTTAAAAGAACTAACAGGAGATATTCATTTACATAAAGTAGAAGCTGATTCAGAAGAAATATTAGATAATATAGAAGAGGCATTACATTGTAAAGGCCTTTTGCATAAGGACTTACAAAGACAGTATCCCGAACTTAAGACATAAAGTTTTTTCGGATTTTAAGAGGAAGTGTAAATATGGCATATCAAGCCTTATATAGAAAGTTTCGCCCTAGAGATTTTGATGATGTTAAGGGGCAAGATCATATAGTAACAACATTAAAAAATCAAATAAAGGCAAATCGAATTGGTCATGCCTATTTATTCTCCGGAACCAGGGGAACAGGAAAAACAACAGTTGCCAAGATCTTAGCCAAGGCAGTTAACTGTGAGGATCCAGTAGATGGTGGCCCATGCAATCAGTGTACTACATGTAATCATATTAATAGTAATACATCAATGAATATAATTGAAATTGATGCTGCTTCCAACAATGGTGTTGACGATGTAAGAGAAATTGTAGAAGAAGTTAGATATTCTCCTGGACAGGGTAAATACAAGGTGTATATAATTGATGAGGTTCACATGTTATCCAAATCAGCATTTAATGCCTTGTTAAAGACATTGGAAGAACCCCCGTCATATGTTATTTTTATACTTGCAACTACTGAACCTCAGAAGTTGCCCCTTACAATTTTATCACGGTGTCAAAGATATGATTTTAAACGAATTACTATTGAAGCTATTACAAATCGCTTGTATGAGGTCCTAAAGAAAGAAGATGTTGAAGCAGAAGACAAGGCTCTGCGTTATGTTGCTAGGGTGGCAGATGGATCAATGCGTGATGCTCTAAGTCTATTAGATCAGTGTATAGCATTTTACTACGGAGAAATGTTGACATATGATAGAGTGCTAGATGTTTTGGGAGCTATGGACGTAGAGGTATATTCTTTTTTACTTACTTGTATAAGTGATAAAAGAGTATCTGAAGGAATTGAGTTTCTAGACAAGATCATACTTGAAGGGAAAGAACTAACTACCTTTGTTAATGAATTTACTTGGTATTTAAGGAATGTTCTTTTAGTAAAATCATCGGAAAAGAATCTTGATAAAATAGATATATCATTAGATGATATTCCTATATTACAAGAGCAAAGTCAAAAGATAGAGATGAATACTATAATAAGATATATTCAGATTTTTTCTGAACTATCAAATCAGATCAAATTTTCCTCTCAAAAGAGAGTTCTAGTAGAGGTTTCATTAATTAAACTAATGAAACCGCAGATGGATGTTGATTATAATTCTTTGCTTGAAAGAATAAGGGTTTTAGAAGAACAAGTTGAGAATGGAATTACCATAAAAGAATCAAATAATAGAGAGGCAATGATAACAAAAGAGAGCAATCATCCTAAAAAGATGATTAAAGAAAAACAAGAGAAACTAGAAGAAGCGGCAAAAGCCCTTCCAGAGGACTTAAAGTTAATAGGACAAAACTGGAGGAAGATAACATCAAGGGTAGGATCGAGTTGGAGGCCAAATTTAGAGGTATCAATTCCTAGGGTTGGCAATGATAATAATTTGATATTAACATGTCCTGATAAGTTGGATTTAGATAGAATTTCAGGGGAAGAACATGTGAAGGAGCTTAAGGATATAATTGCAAAGGTTATAGGTAAAGATATAGATTTAGATATACATTTTAAACTAGATAATAATAATCAAGATAACATGGATAGCTTACATGATTTACAATCCCTTTCAAAACTAAATGAAAAAGTTAAAGTAGAATATGAAAATTAACAAATAAAAAGGAGTTATAATAATGGCAAAACGTGGAGGATTCCCAGGTGGTATGCCTGGTAATATGAATAATTTAATGAAGCAAGCTCAAAGAATGCAAAAGAAAATGGAAGACAAAACCAAAGAACTTGAAGAAAAGGAATGGGAAGCTACAGTAGGTGGAGGTGCTGTTACTGTTAGAGTTTCAGGTAAAAAGGAAGTTGTTTCTGTAAAAATAGAAGAAGAAGTTGTCGATCCAGATGATGTAGAAATGTTGGAAGACTTAGTTATGGCAGCAGTTAATGAAGCTTACAGACAAATGAATGAAGAAACCGAAGCTGTTATGGGTGATATAACAGGCGGCTTAGGAGGGGGCTTGCCTTTCTGATGAATTATTATAGTAGTCAGATTAGTAATTTAATCGAAGAACTCTCTAGGCTTCCAGGTATAGGATCAAAAACAGCTCAGCGTCTGGCATTTCATATTATTAATATGCCAGGAGATCAAGTGAAGGGTTTGACTGATGCTATATCATCTGCAAAAGCAAATGTTAAGTACTGTAAACAATGCTTGACGTTAACAGATGAAGAGTTGTGCCCTATTTGTTCTAGTCCTAAAAGAGATCAAACAACTATAATGGTTGTAGAAAACACAAGGGATTTGTCTGCATACGAAAAAACAGGCAAGTACAATGGTGTATATCATGTCCTTCATGGTGCAATATCTCCTATGAATGGAATTGGACCAGATGATATTAGACTTAAAGAGCTTATGATGCGTCTTCAAAAGGATGTAGATGAAGTTATTATAGCAACTAACTCTAGCCTTGAAGGTGAAACTACTGCTATGTATATTAGCAAGCTTATAAAACCTACTAACATTAAAGCTACTAGAATAGCAAGTGGAGTACCTGTTGGTGGAGACTTAGAGAATATAGATGAAGTGACATTACTTCGCGCTTTAGAAGGACGCACGGAATTATAGTGATAAACAGTAACTGTCCGCTTCAAATAAAGTCCTTTCATCTTTCAAACAAGCAAAAGCTTAAAATAAAATACTTATAAAATCAGAACCAAAGTAAGAGTTTAGTATCACTTTTACTCTGGTTCTTTTTTAATTTCCAAAAACAGGGGGACAATGTCAGATTGTACGGGTGAAACAATACAAGTTTATGCGTACAATTTAAAGCTAAAGAAAAGTTGCCTAAAACGCATAGTGTGAGATAATATAATTGGTTATAATTTTAAATTGTACGTACAAAAAACTAAGACTATAAAGAAAATTTGCAAATAGATATTGACAACTTATAGACAATATTGTATATTATATATATAATTAACTAGGGAAATATTAAAGAATGTTGTAATAAAAAACAAAAAATATCATTAGAAATTAAATAAACTGCTATATATGTACAATTTTACGTCACATTCTCAAGTTGTACATACAACAAGTTAAAATTGTATGGTTGGGTTCGAATCTTACCTAGGACTGGTTACCTGAGATAAAATACACTTTATTCTATAAGAATAGGGGGCTCGTTATACTTAAGGTATAGTGAGACCTTTATATATATTTACTAATAACCAAAGCAAGAACAAAAAGGAGGAAGTAAAAAATGAAAAAGTCGATTAAGCAGTTATGGGGTGTTTTGATAATTGCGGTTATGGTACTAGGATTAGTTGCATGCGGTAATGATTCCGGTGATAAACAAGAAGCAACTGATGCAGCAGTAGAGCAAACAGAAGCAAAAACTGATGCAGTGGAAGAGGACACTGAAGACACAAGTAATAGTGGAGAAGGTAAAAGAGTTGGTGTTGCCATGCCTACACAATCCTCCCAAAGATGGATTGATGATGGAGACAACATTAAGAAGGAGCTAGAGGCTCTAGGCTATGAAGTTGACTTGCAATTTGCTGAAGATGATGTACAAGCACAAGTATCTCAAATTGAGAACTTAATTACAAATGGAGCTGATTGTTTAGTTGTTGCAGCAATTGACTCCTCAGCTTTAGTTAATGTTCTTGGAGAAGCAAAGAATAATAATATTCCAGTTATTGCATATGATCGTCTGCTTATGGATACTGATGCAGTTTCCTATTATGCTACATTTGATAATGAAGGCGTTGGCGTTGCAATTGGAACCTATATTGAAGAAAAGATGGAATTAGCAACTGCAGAAGATGAAGGACGAAGCTACAACATTGAATTTTTCATGGGTTCACCAGATGATAACAACGCTGTATTCTTAGACAGAGGTGTTCATTCAGTGCTAGATCCATACTTAGAAAGTGGTGTTTTAGTATGTCAGTCAGGTCAAGTAGATTTTGCCCAAACCAATACACTTCGTTGGAGCCAAGAGACAGCTCAAAAACGTTGTGAAGATATTTTATCAGGATTTTATGCTGATGGTGAGACTCTAGATATAGTAGCAAGTGCTTTTGATGGTTTAAGTTATGGTGCAGCAGCAGCTTTAACTGGTGCAGGATATACTACCGGTGACGGATGGCCATTAATCACAGGTCAAGATGCAGAACTTATGGCAACTAAGAATATTATCTCAGGAGCCCAAACAATGTCAATTTTTAAAGACACTAGAGTTTTAGCTGAAAAAGCTGTTTCTATGGTTCAAGCAGTTCTTGAAGATAAAGAACCAGAAATTAATGATACAGAAACTTATAACAATAATGTTATAACTGTACCATCTTACCTATGTGAACCAGTACCTGTTGATGCTAGTAACTATGAAGAAGTTTTAATTGATTCTGGATATTATACAGCTGATGAAGTAAAATAATCAAATTGCATCATAATAAAGGTGGCAACTTGGTTGTCACCTTTATTTATATAATAGAATTTAAATATTGTAACAAAATTATGAAAAGGAGATGACAAAATGTCTAACATAATTTTGGAGATGAATCGTATCACAAAAGAATTTCCAGGAATAAAGGCTTTGGATGACATTAATTTCAAGGTAGAACGTGGAGAAATTCATGCTATATGTGGAGAAAATGGAGCGGGGAAATCCACATTAATGAATGTTTTATCAGGTGTATATCCATATGGTTCATTTGAAGGAGAGATAGTTTACAATGGCGAGATTTGTGAATTTCACAACATAAGAGACAGTGAAAAAAAGGGAATCGTAATAATTCACCAGGAGCTTGCTTTAAGCCCCAATTTATCAATCGCAGAGAATATTTTCCTAGGTAACGAAGTAACATCTCACAAAGGTATTATAGATTGGACTCAAACTATGCAGAAAGCAAAAGAAATGCTTTCTGTGGTTGGCTTGGAAAATGAAAATCTAGAGGCTGCTGTTAGTAGTTTGGGAGTTGGCAAACAACAATTAATAGAAATTGTTAAGGCGCTAACAAAAGACGTAGAACTATTGATTCTTGACGAGCCTACGGCTTCTTTAAATGATGAAGAAAGCTTAAATCTTTTAAATATTATATTAGGACTTAAGGAAAAGGGAATAACCTGTATAATTATCTCTCATAAGTTAAATGAGCTAGAATATGTAGCAGACAACATTACAATTTTGAGAGATGGTAAAACAATAGAAACATTGAATAAGGATGAAGAAGGATTTGATGAAAACAGAATAATTAGAGGTATGGTTGGAAGGGAACTTACTAATCGTTATCCACCTTTTGAAAATAATGCAAAAGAGGTAGTTTTTGAAGTTAAAGACTGGAATGTATATCATCCAGACGATGGGAATAGGCAAGTGTTAAAGGATATATCTTTTAACGTCCGAGCGGGTGAAGTTGTTGGCTTCGCTGGTCTTATGGGGGCAGGAAGAACAGAGCTTGCCATGAGTATATTTGGAAAATCTTATGGACAAAAGATTTCTGGTCAAATATATAAAGAAGGGGAAGAGCTAAACTTAAAGGATGTAAAAGATGCAATTGAGCATAAAATAGCATATGTTCCAGAAGATAGAAAAACTGCTGGCCTAATAGGTATGCATGACATTAAGTTTAATATGACTTTACCCGCACTTAAGAACTTTTTCTCTAAAAACGGTGTAATAGATCAAAAAAATGAAATCAAAGTTTCTAAAAAATATAAAGATTTAATTAATATAAGGGCAAGATCAATTGAGCAAGAAGCGGGATCTCTTTCTGGTGGAAATCAACAAAAGGTTGTTTTAGCCAAATGGATGATTACAGAACCAGACATATTGATTTTGGATGAACCTACTAGAGGTATAGATGTAGGCGCAAAATACGAAATATATAATATTATTAATGAGTTATCAAGAGAAGGGAAAGCAATAATTTTTATATCTTCTGAAATGCCAGAAATTATCGGTATGTGTGATAGGGTCTATGTTTTAAATGAAGGTGAAATCGTAGGAGAACTATATAGAGACGACTTATCTCAAGAGAATATCATGACACATATTGTATCTCACAATAGGAGGGAAAATAATGAAAAGTAAAAAGATTAATTTAGATATGAAGAAGTATGGCATGTTCATTCTTTTGATAGTCATCTTTTTGTTATTCTATGGATTATCTTCAGGTAGAAATGCAACGGCAATGAACATAAACAACTTAATTATGCAAAACAGTTATGTAGTTATTCTAGCAACAGGGATGCTACTTTGTGTACTAACAGGAAACGTAGATTTAGGTGTTGGATCGGTTGTAGCATTTACAGGTGCCATATGCGCTATACTTGTAATTGATATGGGTATGGCTACACCTTTAGCATTTCTTATTGCTATCGTAATTGGATTAGCATGCGGTATGTTTGCTGGATTTTTTATAGCATATCTACAAGTACCTCCATTCATAGTTACCTTAGCAACTATGTTGATGGGACGTGGATTAACATATGTAGCTCTAAAAGCACAGACAAAGGGGCCATTACCAGAGTCTTATACAGCTGTTGGTGCGGGTTATCTACCTACAATTAATATAGGATCAGCAGAAGTCCCATTGGATTTAGTAACTATAGTAGTTACAATAGTTTTATCAGTATTACTAATACTATCGGAATTAAAATCAATTAGAACCATAAAGAAATATGGTTTTGACATGAATCCTATGTGGCAGATAATTTTAAGAAACCTTGTATCTTTAGGGTTACTTTGGTTCTTTATGCTAAAGTTAGCGGCATATAGAGGGATTCCAATTGTGTTAGTATTAATGGTTGCTTTAATTGGAATATATCATTTTATAACCAGTAAAACAGTATATGGACGTTATATATATGCGCTGGGAGGTAACGCAAAAGCTGCACAATTATCAGGAATTGATACCAAGAAAGTTTTCTTTTGGGTATATACTAATATGGGTCTGCTAAGTGCAGTTGCAGGTATTGTGTTATCAGCAAGAAATGCTTCTGCTACGCCAAAAGCCGGTGATGGATTTGAGCTAGATGCAATAGCATCATGTTATATAGGTGGTGCTGCGACTGCTGGTGGAGCAGGTACAATTATTGGTGCAGTAATAGGTGCATTTATAATGGGAATCTTAAACAACGGAATGTCCTTAATTGGATGGTCAACAGACATTCAAAGAGTAGTAAAAGGTGGAGTATTATTAGGAGCGGTAACTGTTGATTTATTATCAAAACGTAAAAAATAGATTATCAATACAGAAGAAATAGCAATAAAATACTTTATTGGGGAGGTGACTAGCGTTGGATAAACAAATACCGAAATATTTGCAACTAGTAAGTTGGGTTAAATCCAAGGTGGAATCTAATGAATTTAAGCCAGGAGACAAACTTTTTTCAGAAAATCAATTAAGTTCAATGTTTTCTATGAGTAGACAAACAATCCGACATGGTATTGCCAAGTTAGAGCAAGAAGGAATTGTAAAAAGTATTCAAGGTAGTGGGACATACATAACTAACAAGGTTAATAGTCGCCCAAAAACATTAAATGTTGCTGTAGTGACAACATATGTAGATCGATATATCTTTCCAAATGTTATTAAGGAGATAGAGAAGGTTATTTCTAATGCTGGTTTTTACACCCAAATAGCTTTTACCTATAATACCATCGAAAGAGAAACTTCAATACTTAACTCATTTTTAAATGATAATCAAGTTGATGGCATTATAATTGAACCCACAAAAAGCGGAATTCCCAATCCAAACATCAAGCTATACGAAGAACTGAAAAAACGCAATATACCAATAATATTTATTAATAGCTACTATCCAAATTTAGGTTTGCCACATGTGTCTTTGAACGATAAAGATGCAGGGTATCTTGCAGTCAATCAGCTTATTAAAGCTGGTCATACTAAGATTGGTGGAATTTTTAAAGCTGACGATAGACAGGGGCATTTTCGATATACAGGATTTGTTAAAGGAATGCTAGATGCTGGATTAAAAATAAATGAAAAAAGCATAATCTGGATAGACACAGAAGATATCAACAATATGAAACATAACGAGAAACGAATACTTAGTAGAATAGAAGGGTGTACGGGATACGTTTGCTATAATGATGAGGTTGCAGTCCCTTTTGTAAACATTTGTAGAAAAAATAATATTCATGTTCCTGATCAACTATCTATTGTAAGTATTGATGACTCTGATATGGCTGCCTATTGTGAAGTTCCATTAACCTCTGTGGCATATCCAATTACGGAACTCGGCCATAGGGCAGCTGAAAACTTGCTTGAATTAATTAATGATAGTAGTTTTGATGCAAATTATGAATTCCCGGCTACCATAACTATAAGAGATTCAGTTAAAAGGATATAGTATCTTAACACCACTAGGAGGTATAGAATTGTCAAACATGAAAAAGTATGAATTTTGGTTTATTACTGGTGCGCAACATCTTTATGGAGAAGAAACCTTAAGACAGGTAGAGGAACATACAAAAATTATTGTAGAAGGATTGAATAATTCGGAATTAATTCCTTGTGCAATTACTTATAAGCCAATTGTAACGACCCCAGATGAAATAACAAATATTATGAAGGAAGCAAATTATGACAAAAATTGTGCTGGTATTATTACATGGATGCACACATTTTCTCCTTCAAAAATGTGGATTAATGGACTTGCATTACTAGACAAGCCATATTGTCATTTTCATACACAGTTTAATCGTGAAATACCAAACGAAGAAATTGATATGGATTTTATGAACTTAAATCAATCAGCACATGGAGATAGAGAACATGGATTTATTGCTGCTAGGCTTCGTGTGCCTAGAAAAGTAGTAGTTGGATACTGGCAAGACGATGATATTAGGGAAAAGATAGGCAGCTGGATGAGAAGCGCTGTAGGTGTTGCAGTGAGTAAAGATCTTAAAGTAATGCGTTTTGGTGATAACATGCGTCAAGTAGCAGTTACTGAAGGGGATAAGGTTGAAGCTCAAATCAAGCTAGGATGGCAAGTTAATACAGTTGCAGTAGGTGATCTAGTAGAGTTAATGAAGGAAGTAACTGATAAAGAAATTGATGACCTAGTAGAGATATACAAAGAAAAATATACTATTGTAACAGAAAACACCCATTCAATTCGTTATCAGGCAAAAGTAGAAATTGCAATGAAAAGAATGCTTGATGCAGAAGGTTGTGGTGCATTTACTAATACATTTGAGGACCTACATGGAATGGAGCAGCTACCTGGTCTTGCATCTCAAAGATTAATGGAGGCAGGATATGGCTACGGTGGTGAGGGTGATTGGAAAGTATCTGCAATGACCCATATAATGAAACAGATGTCTGAGGGTCTTGAAGGTGGAACTGCATTTATGGAAGATTACACATATGACTTAACAAAAGGTAAAGAATTATCATTGGGTGCTCATATGCTTGAAATTTGTCCATCTGTAGCAGCAGAAAAGCCTAGAATTGAAGTACATCATCTTGGCATAGGTGGCAAGGAATCACCAGCACGTTTAGTGTTTGATGGTCATCCAGGTGAAGCAATAGTGGTATCACTAATTGATATGGGCGGTCGATTACGTCTTATTGTTCAAGATATTGAAGCTGTGGAACCAATCTATGAAATGCCTAATCTTCCTGTTGCACGTGTTATGTGGAAGCCAATGCCAGACTTACTAATAGGTGCAGAATGCTGGATATTAGCAGGTGGTGCCCACCATAGTGTGTTATCATACACCTTGACAGCACAGCATATGCAGGATTTTGCTGAAATCATGGGAATTGAGTTCGTTCATATTAACAAAGAAACAAAGGTTAATGAATTCAAACAAATGTTATTCTTGCAAGATATAGCATGGAAAATCAACAGATAGTATTTGAAATCTAACAGATATACAGATAATGTTTGGAGTCAAGCAGATATAAGATATTTATAGCGTAAAACATGAAATTTGAGGGGAAGTATAATTAAAGATAAAGGACGATTTTAGTCCTGTAACAATGTGTTTAGCAATTATCCAATTAAAGGTGGTGAGATAAGACATGTTAGAAGATTTAAAAATGCAAGTATATGAAGCAAATATGGAGTTGCCTAAAAGAGGGTTGATCACATATACATGGGGTAACGTCAGTGGTATTGATAGAGAAAAAGGTTATTTTGTAATAAAACCCAGTGGTGTAGATTATGAACAATTAAAACCAGAAGATATGGTAGTAATGGACTTAGACGGCAATAAAGTAGAAGGAGAATACAAACCATCTTCTGATACTCCCACCCATTTGGAACTTTACAAGGCTTTTAAAGATATTGGTGGAATTGTTCATACTCATTCACCATGGGCTACTTCATTTGCCCAGGCCAAAAAGGGAATACCATGTTATGGAACAACCCATGCAGATTATTTTTATGGGGAGATACCATGTGCCAGAGACTTAAGCAAAGAAGAAATAGCAACATCCTATGAAAAGAACACAGGTTTAGTTATAATTGAAACTTTCGAAAAATTGAATCCATTAGATGTACCAGGGGTGCTATGCTCAAATCATGGACCATTTACTTGGGGGAAGGATGCAGCTGAAGCTGTTCATAATGCCGTTGTTTTAGAAGAAGTGGCTAAGATGGCATATCGTACAGAAAATTTATCCCCTAATGCAAATCCAATTCCTAAGGATCTTTTAGATAAGCATTTCCTTAGAAAACATGGCAAGGATGCATATTATGGACAAAATTGATAGAAGGAATGGAGTAGATGTACTTGAGCGATAATAGTATAAATAAAAGGAAAGAATCAATATTAAATGGAAAAACAAGTCTAGGAATAGAATTAGGATCGACTAGAATTAAGGCTGTTTTAATTGATGAAGCTTGTAAACCTATTGCATCTGGTGAATATGCTTGGGAAAACAAATTCACAGATAATTTCTGGACTTACTCATTAGATGATATATGGCTAGGCCTTCAAGGTAGTTACAAACAAATGAAAGACGATGTAAAGGAACAATACGGAGTAACCCTTACGACTATTGGTTCGGTAGGTTTTAGTGCAATGATGCATGGATATATGGTCTTTAATAAAGACGAAGAACTATTAGTGCCATTTCGTACATGGAGAAACACCACAACTACGGAGGCATCGAAAGAACTAATAGAATTGTTCCAGTATAATATTCCTTTAAGGTGGAGTATTGCGCATTTGTATCAAGCAATATTAAACGAAGAGGAACACATATCTGAAATTGACTATTTAGTTACTCTATCTGGTTATGTTCATTGGAAGTTAACCGGAAGAAAGGTTATTGGAATAGGAGATGCATCGGGCATGTTTCCAATTACTTATTCTGAAAAAGATTATAACACAAGGATGATTAATCAGTTTGATGAACGTATTTCGTCAAAAAACCTTCCTTGGACCCTTAATGATATCCTGCCTGAAGTTCTATTAGCAGGTGAAGAAGCTGGTAGATTGACTAAAGAAGGGGCCAAAACCCTTGATGTTGAGGGTGATTTAGAATCTGGGATTCCTTTCTGCCCACCAGAGGGTGATGCTGGAACAGGAATGGTTGCAACCAATAGCGTAACTCCAAAGACAGCCAATGTTTCAGCAGGAACAAGCATTTTTGCTATGATTGTTACAGAGGATGATTTGTCAAAGGTTCATGAAGAGATTGACATGGTAACAACACCGTCGGGAGAACCAGTTGCAATGGTCCATGTAAATAATTGTACATCTGATATAAATGCTTGGGTTTCAATATTTGAAGAGTTTACACAACTAATGGGAATAGAAGTGGACCAAGGTAGCTTATTCACAAAGCTTTACAATAAAGCTCTTGAAGGAGATAAAGACGGTGGAGATATATTGCCTTATGGATATTATTCCGGAGAGCCTATAACTAAGCTAGAAGAAGGCAGACCTATGCTTATTAGAAAACCAGATTCAAAATTCAACTTGGCAAACTTCATGAGGGCCAACATTTATTCGGCCTTCGGAGCCCTAAATATTGGTTTAGATATCTTGTATAAAGAAGAAAATGTAGAATTAAGTAGCGTCTTAGCCCATGGAGGGATTTTCAAAACAAAAGGTGTTGCACAAAGTTTTCTTGCAGCAGCTATGAAAACACCTGTTTCTGTTATGGAGACTGCTGGAGAAGGTGGAGCATGGGGAATGGCTCTCCTTGCCAACTATATGCTATATAATCAAAAAGATGGAGATCTTAATCTTAGCAAATACTTAGGGGATTATGTGTTTGCAGATAGTGAAGCATTTGAAATAAAGCCAAACAAAGAGGACGTAGAAGGCTTTGAACGATTTATGGACTTATATAAAACAGGCATTGCTGTAGAGCAAAAAGCTGTTGAAGTAATACGTTAGTAGATACAAAGAATCCCATACCTTTAATGATAGTTTTAAAGGTATGGGATTCTTTTTTTATCCTTATTAATTCTTAAATTTTCAAGGTTATTTCAATTAGTTTGTGGCTTAAAGGTGGTAAATCATAAGTGATTATACCATTAATTAATTTCATGCTTTCTTGATTTTCTATATTTGTCGCAGATTTAGGATGAAATCTTGCTAAATCTAAGCGAGTAAACTCGCTCTCTTTAGAGTTCATGTTAACAGACACAATTATAAGTTTTTCATCATTATATCTAGCATAAGCAATACTAGATGCATAAGCATATACAACCTCAATATCACCATCAACAAACAAGTTAGAGCTTTGCCGTAAGTCAATCATGTTTTTATACATATCTAAGACTTCTATGTCTTCATGACCCCAAGGGTATGTCCCTCGGTTAAAGGGATCATCAAATCCCTCCATTCCTGCCTCATCTCCATAATATATACAAGGAACTCCAGGAAGGGTCATCTGCAGAAGAACTGCATTCTTAAGACGCTGTTTTGCAAGACTTCCCATAGACTCGTCTAGTTTATAGACAGCTTGCTCATCCTTTGAAAGATGCATATTGGCACCATCACCTAGAACTGTTAATATACGAATTGAATCATGGGTTGATAAAAAGTTCATCATAGCATATAAGGCTTGCCTAGGATAATTTTCATATAAAGACATTACTCGTCTTGCAAAATTATAGGCGTCAATATGCTGGCAAGTAAAATCTGTAATGGCATTACTAAGAGGGTAATTCATTACAGAATCCAATTCTTCACCAAGGAGATATTCACGATGAATACCATAACTAACCTTGTTAGAAGCGTCTTCCCATACTTCTCCAATTAAAATTGCATCAGAGTCAGTAGATTTCACTTCTTTTCTCATTAATTTAATAAAATCCTCAGGTAATTCATCAGCGACATCAAGTCTCCAACCTGAAGCCCCAAGTTTAAGCCATTTTTTGATAATAGCATTAGGAGAAGTAAGAATATATTCTACAAAAGATGGGTCCATTTCATTTACGTCAGGGAGGGTCTTAAATCCCCACCAAGCCTCATATTCATCAGGGTAGTCAATAAAATCATACCAAGAATAATAAGGGGATTCCTTTGATTGATATGCTCCAAGAGTAGAATATTTCCCATGTTTATTAAAGTATTTACTATCGCTACCAGTATGGTTAAAGACACCGTCTAGAATTATTCTTATACCATAATTCTTAGCTTCTTGACATAACTCTTTGAAAAGTTCATTATCTCCAAACATAGGATCAACCTTTTCGTAATCTCCAGTATCGTACTTATGGTTTGAAAAGGCTTCAAATATAGGATTAAGATAAATAACTGTTATTCCAAGGTCTCTAAGATAGGCTAGTTTTTTAATTATTCCGTCAAGATTGCCACCATAAAAGTCATTAGCAAGATAATCGTCCCCAAACTGTTCGGCTTTGTAGAAAGGTGTATCACCCCAATTTCTAGGGATTATATCTTTGCGGTTATCTTTAAAGCTGTTCATATCACCTTTTGAAAATCTGTCTGGAAAGATTTGATATGCTATTCCATTTCTGAACCAGAGTGGAGTTTCGTAGTCTTCTTTATATACTGTTATTTGAAAACAAGGAGGAATCCTTGTATAAGTTTGTCCCAAGCCTCCAAGTTGTTCAAGATTGTTGCCATAATATAAAGTGTTACCATTAGTTTTTATAACAAAATAATACCAAATAAGGCCAGGTTCTTCAGGAAGAGAAATCTTGGCTTCATATATACACCCTGTTCCTATTGAATCTAAATAATACATTGGAACACATGTGGGTTCACTATCTTTAAAGTGATAAACTAACTCGATAGAATGGGGAATTTCACTGGATTTTCCAAAAAGCCTGAGTGTGACTTCACTCAGGCATGGAAGGGCTCCAAATGGAGTCCTATATAAGTTGTTTCTTGAATTGTGCTCTATTACCATTTCGTCTTCTCCAGATTCCAAATGTTATCATTATAGTTTTCGATAGTTCTATCGCTTGAAAAGAATCCTGAAGCAGCAGTATTAAGAACTGCTTTATGCCACCATAAATCCTTGTCTAAGAAATCCTTTGAAACTTGACGTTGCATCTCTACGTATGCCCTAAAATCCCTAACAACCATGTATGGGTCCGGCATACCATAATCGCCAAAGAGTAGAGATTGATAGATATCCCTAAAGGCATTAGGTTCACCAGCAACAAGAGGGCCACTTAGCAATTGTTCAAGCACTTGGTGGAGTTCATAATCTGATGTATAAATTTGCTGTACCTCATTGGAATCATAAGCAAATCTATTCTCTACTTCATTAGCCCGTAATCCGAAAATGTATATGTTTTCTTCGCCTACTTGTTGGGTCATTTCTACATTAGCACCATCAAGAGAACCGATAGTAAGGCCACCATTTAACATAAACTTCATATTACCTGTTCCAGAGGCTTCCTTACCAGCAGTAGAGATTTGCTCAGATAGGTCGGCTGCAGGAATAAGGATTTCAGCAATACTAACACTGTAATTTTCTAAAAATACAACCTTCATTTTGTTACCAACTCTGGAATCATTATTAACCAGATTAGCTATTGAATTGATCAGCTTAATTATATCTTTGGCTCTACCATATCCAGGAGCAGCTTTTGCAGCGAAGATAAATGTTCTTGGCGTAAAAGGTCTGCTTGGATCTTCTATTAAACGATTATATAAATACAATATGTGTAGGGCATTAAGTAATTGACGTTTATATTCATGCAATCTCTTTGCTTGAACATCAAACATAGAATCTATATTAATATCAATGCCATTCTGGTCTTTGATATACTGAGCGAGTTTCTTTTTGTTGTCTAGCCTAATTGAAGCAAATTCTTCCCTAAAATCCTTATTACCTGCATATGGCTTTAGAAGTTCGAGTTGTTTAGAGTCTGTTAGCCATTCATGACCGATCTTACTGGAAATAAGCTTAGAAAGCTTTGGATTAGAATAGTTTATCCAACGTCTAAAGGTAATACCATTAGTTATTCCCATAAATTTATCTGGAAAAATATTGGCATAATCGGCAAACAAATCGTCAACCAAAATTTGAGAATGGAGCATAGAAACCCCATTTACCTTGAAACAAGTAGCGAGACAAACGTTAGCCATATTAATCTGATCATTGGCGATGATTGCCATATATTCATGCTTGTTGCGGTCTCCAGGACAAGCTCTATTTAATTTTTCCATCAACCTTTGGTTGATTTCTTTTAATATTGAAAAGATTCTTGGAAGTAATGGTTGGAACAAATATATTGGCCATTTCTCTAAGGCCTCACTCATTACCGTATGGTTAGTAAAGGCAAAAGTATTAGTTACAATATCCCATGCCTCATCCCATTCTAGCCCTTCTTCATCTAACAAAAGCCTCATCATCTCTGGAATAGCAAGAGTGGGGTGAGTATCATTTATATGAATAACAACCTTGTCTGAAAACTTTGAAAAATCATTCCCATAGTTCTCTTTATAATCATGGAGGATCCACTGAACTGTAGCTGAAGATAAAAAATACTCCTGTTTTAGTCTTAACAACTTACCTTCAGGATTATTATCCTCTGGATATAGAATCTTGGAAATGAACTCGTCCTTTTCTTTTTTAGCAATAGAATCTACATGATTGCCCTTGTTGAACTTTTCCATATCTAATCGTTCAGAAGATTCGGCTTCCCATAATCGTATATAATTAGCACGATTTGAATTATAACCACTGATTGGGAAATCATAAGGGACAGCTCTAATAGTTTCAGCATTATGGTATACAACTTTAAGTTTGCCATTTATCCAAATGGATTCAAGGCTACCACCAAATTTGATATCAATTTTCTCATATGGTCGTTTTACTTCCCATATATTATCTTCTGAAAGCCACCAATCTGGTTCTTCAATTTGTTTACCGTCTTTAATTATTTGTTTGAACAGGCCATACTCATAACGTATTGTAGAGCCAACGGCTGGCAACTCTAGGGTAGTTAAAGAATCCATAAAACAAGCTGCAAGTCGACCTAAACCACCGTTGCCAAGACCGGCATCATGTTCACTTTGAATTACCTCATCGATATTTATGCCAAAATCAGTTAAGACATTCTTAAAGGTGTCGGATTGCATCAGATTAAGAATGTTATTAGCTAGAGATCTTCCTATTAAAAACTCCATAGATATATAGTATACCTTTTTGTTTTGATCTTCTTTGTCTTTTTTAGCAGTATCAGCCATCTTAACTAGCAACTCATCGCGCACTAGCAAAGCACAGGCTTGGTATATTAGTTCTGGTGTCACATCATTTGTATTTTTTCCAAACTGAGTTTTAAGTTTAAGGGTGATTGCATCCTTAAGGTCTTTCTCGTTGGAAAAGGTTAAATTAGTTTGCATAACTCCTCCTATAATTAAACTATATTCTATAATTCGCTAAAGTCTTAGGTTGTAATTAAAACAAGATGTTAAATTATATAACGAATTTCTACTTTAATGCAAATATTATAACATAGTTTTTTATCCTGTAATAGTAATTGTTATTATTATCATCAATATTAAGTTAGCTGAAATTTTGCTAATAATCAAGTACCTTTGAATATAGATTAGCATATTGTTTAGCTGAGGTTTCCCAGGAAAAGTCTTTTGCCATAGCCTGTCTTGCAATGTTATTCCATGTGGTTTTGTCTTCATATATACCTTTTGCATATAAAATGGCATCCCACATTTCATCTGCGCTATAGTTAGTAAAAGAAAATCCTGTGCCTTCTCCTGTAAATTCATTATAAGGAATTACAGTATCTTTTAAGCCACCTGTTTCCCTTACAATAGGAACCGTACCATATCTCATACTGATTATTTGACTTAATCCGCAAGGCTCAAATAGTGAAGGCATTAGAAATGCATCAGAAGCAGCATAGATTTTATGAGCAAGATCGTTAGAAAATGTAATGTTAGCGGAAATTTGCTCATTATTCTTCATGGCATAATCTTGAAACATCTTCTCATACTCTTCATCACCAGTTCCCAGTACAACTAACTGTATATCACTTTCGATTAATTTATCCATTATAATAGCAATCAAGTCTAATCCCTTTTGATCAGTGAGTCTTGAAACTAAGCCAATCATAAAAGTAGACTTGCTTGGTTTTAATTTAAGTTGCTTTTGAAGGGCGACTTTGTTTTCTTTCTTCCTACTTGGGAAGTCTCTGCGGTTATATTTTGCAAAAATCATACTATCTGCAGAAGGGTCGTATTCTTCATAAGAAATTCCGTTTACAATACCAGTTAAACTATTAGATCTAGCTCGCAGTAAACCATCTAGTTGTTCACCATAATAAGGTGTTTGGATTTCTTCTTTATAAGTTTTGCTCACTGTTGTAACATGGTCTGCATAAACTATACCACCTTTTAATAAGTTAGCATCTCCCTTGAATTCCAACTTATCAGGAGCAAATAAACATTCTGCTAGACCTGTTGCGTCTTGAATTTCATCTAATCCCCAAACACCTTGGAATTTAAGGTTATGTATTGTCATTATAGTTTTTATATTATGATAAAACTCGTCATGTTGGTATTGAGCGTTTAAGAATACGGGAATAAGTCCTGTTTGCCAGTCATGGCAATGTATAAGATCGGGCCTGAAATTAATATTAGGTAAAACAGAAAGCACTGCTTTACTAAAAAATGAGAATTTTTCTATGTCATGATGAATATAACTATATAAAGCCTGGCCACCAAAATAAAACTCGTCATCAATAAAATAAAATGTTACACCCTTGTAGTTAAGCTCAAATATACCACAATATTTGGTTCTCCAGCCTAAGGAAACATTAATATGTGTAATGAAATTCATTTGGTCAGTATATTCCTTGGGTATAGAACCGTACTTGGGCATTATAACCCTTAAATCATATTGCTCCTTATCAAAGGCAAAGGGAAGTGACCCTACGACATCTGCTAGACCGCCAGTTTTGGCAAATGGTACAGATTCAGAAGATGCTAATAAAATGCGTTTCATACAGATTCCTCCTTATAAATACATTAATAACAATAGAATACGACTAATTAATAAAGGTTATTAGTACTAGTTTTGATTATGTGCTTGAATTATTAATTTTTCTTATATATAATTAATACAGAAACAACTTTTTCTGGAACTTCTATTATTAATATCATATCATATTTTTGCTTTGCGAGTAAAGAAGATTGTGCAAATCTACAATAATTATGGTTTAAATCATGTGCAATCTTATAGATTTCAACATATTCAATAGAATAAAAGAGGAGGGGGACAAAACCATGGAACAACAAGCAATTATAAGCCTAGAAATTTCCGAATTTCAAATATATTTGTTTCACGAAGGGACAAACTACAAAGCTTATGATTTTCTAGGCGCCATATATTTTCCTGGTGGGGATGGACATGCTCCAGGTTTTAGATTTGCTGTATGGGCTCCCAATGCAATTAATGTAAGTCTTGTGGGGGACTTTAATGGATGGGAAGTCGACAAAGACCCAATGAAGGATATAAAGAACTCAGGTGGTATATGGTCTGTTTTTATTCCAGATATGAAGCCAGGGGAATTATATAAGTATGCTATAACATCACCTACTGGAGAAGTTATACTTAAGGCCGACCCTTATGGTTATTGTTCTGAGTTTAGACCGGATACGGCATCTGTTACCTATAGATTGGATGAATATAAGTGGAGGAATTCTATTAATAAAAGCCCTGACAAAGTCACAACATTTGAGTCACCTATGTTAATTTATGAAGTTCATCTTGGATCTTGGAAAAGACATGAAGATGGCTCTTTTTTAACATATAGGGAACTATCAGAGGAACTAATTCCATATGTTGTGAATATGGGTTATACACATATAGAATTAATGCCTATTCAGGAATATCCTTATGATGCATCTTGGGGATATCAAGTGGTAGGTTATTACAGTTGTACTAGACGTTATGGTGACCCAGAAGATTTGATGTATTTTATTGATAGGTGTCATGATGTTGGATTAAAGGTAATTATGGACTGGGTTCCGGCTCACTTTCCAAAAGATAGTCATGGATTAGCAAAATTTGATGGGACTTGTTTGTATGAATATGAAGATAAAAAATTGGGTGAGCATCCTCACTGGGGGACCTTAGTATTTGATTATAGAAAGCCACAAGTTCAATCATTTCTGATATCTAACGCTATGTTCTGGTTAGAAGAATACCGTGTTGATGGTTTTAGGGTTGATGCTGTTTCATCAATGATTTATTTAAATTATGGAAGGGAAGAGGGTGAATGGGAAGCTAATAAGTATGGCGGTAATGGCAACCTTGAAGCAATGGATTTCTTAAAGAATCTTAACAAGGCTATATTTGCTGAATTTCCTAATGTACTTATGATAGCAGAGGAATCCACAGCATTTCCAAAGGTAACTGCGCCTGTTCATGAAGAGGGACTTGGATTTAACTACAAATGGAATATGGGTTGGATGCATGATTCACTAAATTATTTTGCTACGGACCCACTATTTAGAAAGGGCAATCATAATTTATTAACATTTGTAATGATGTATGCATATTCTGAGAACTATATTTTACCTCTTTCCCATGATGAGGTTGTTCATGGCAAAAAATCACTAATAGATAAGATGTATGGTTCATATGAAGAAAAGTTCGATACCCTAAGAGCTTTTTATGCATATGCCATGGCTCTGCCAGGTAAAAAATTATTATTTATGGGTGGAGAGTTTGGTCAGTTTACAGAATGGAATTTTGAAAAGGGGCTGGATTGGAATCTGTTAGAATATGAAAGCCATAAAAGGTTACACAATTATGTAAGAGAATTAAATAATGTTTATAAAAGCAATAAATCTATGTACCAACTAGACACTAAGGGTGAAGGATTTGAGTGGATAGAAGCAGATGATGCAGAAAAAAGTGTGCTAGTTTTTATGCGTAAAGGCAAACAAAATGGTGAATACATAATTGTGGTTTCCAATTTTACACCTGTTGCTAGAAAACAGTATTCTATAAATGTGCCTACAAAAGGCCAGTATTATGAGGTAATTAATAGTAATTGGATTGATTATGGAGGTGATGAAGACGG
>CAZUDG010000003.1:0-21420 GCA_964618775.1 uncultured Lachnospiraceae bacterium
CCGTGCAGGTTCGATTCCTGTTATCCGCACTTTAGACCCTTGATTATCAAGGGTTTTTTTGATGTCTAAATATAAATAAGCAGACTAATCTTATAAGGGGAGAATACAGGCCTTGTAAGAAATACTTAAGAATAAATCACACCAATCTTTACCTTAATTATAGTAGAATGTAAATGATATGTTTTTGTATCTTGCCACTATAAATTATAGAAAGAAGGCATATAAGTTATGGACAGAGTGTTAGAAGTTAAAAATCTTAGTAAAAAACTAGGCAAAAGAGAAATTATTAAAGATATATCATTTTATATTAAGCAAGGAGAGATCTTTGGTTTTCTTGGGCCTAATGGATCAGGAAAGACCACTACTATTCGTATGTTAGTAGATTTGATTTCCATGGATGCAGGTAGCATTACAATTATGGGTAAAGATATAAGGCAGGAAAGGGAAGCGGCCCTATCACATATAGGAGCAGTTGTTGAGAACCCAGAACTTTATAATTTTTTGTCTGGATATGAAAACCTAATGCAAATAGCTAGAATTAGAAATATTTCTAAGGATAGAGTTGATGAGGTTATTGCTTTAGTGGGTTTAGAAAAAAGAATAAATGATAAGATGAAGAAATATTCATTAGGAATGAAGCAAAGATTAGGATTAGCAGCGGCACTGCTTTCTAAGCCAGACCTTCTGATTCTAGATGAGCCCACTAATGGTCTTGACCCCAATGGAATCCAAGATTTTAGATTTATTTTAAAGAGGCTATCAAGAGAAAAGGGTATGTCAGTATTTGTGTCATCCCATATTTTAGCCGAGGTACAAAACTTATGTGATACAGTTGCTTTTATTGAAGAAGGCAGTATTACAACAATAGAAACAATGGAAATGGTAAAAAAATCAACTACTTATTTCCTAGAAACAAACCTGAATGACAAGACTAGTGAAATTTTGGAAAGCATAGAAGGAATTTCAATAATAAAAGTGATTGATCATGGCTATATATTAGAGTTGTTTAATGAAAATCCTGGCCAGGTTTTGAAGAGAATTATCTCTTATGATATTGAAGTAATGTCCTTTGCAAGACATGAAAAGGGACTTGAAGAGAGATACCTTGAGTTAATAAAAGGAGGAATTCACTGATGTTTTCTGGATTAGTAAAAAATGAATTTATAAAATTGTTTTCAAAAAAGAAAACATATATTGTTTTGGGTTTATATATATTGTTATCAATAATGATTGTAGTCATAGGTGAAAATGTTGAGGATAGTTATTTCAAATATAATGATCCTGATTTTTTAATTCAGAATTTAGAAGAACAAATACAATATGAAAAAGAATATATTGAATCCTTTGAAGCTGACACGGATATGGATCAAGAAGAAAAAGAAACGCAAATTGAGTGGTCCAAAGAATATGTGGTTTCTTTAGAAGATGAAATTAAAAGTATAGAACAAAGGAAACATGGGGAGCCCTATGATTGGAAAGAGGACTATCAAAACCAGATAAAGGATAATGAGATTGTATTAAAAGAGCTAGAATCTAAAGACAAGCTTACAAAAGACGACCAGATACAAATTAATTATACTAAACAAGAAAATGAAAGATTAGAATTAAGCATATCAAGTGAATCATCACCAGAGGATGAAAACATAAACACAGGCATTAATTTTTTATATAATAATTTATTAATGGTTACAATGGCCTTTTTAAGTTTTGGTTTAATATTATTTAATTCAGATACAGTATCAGGAGAATATAATCCAGGTACATTGAAGTTTTTGCTTATACAGCCTGTAACAAGAACCAAGGTTTTATTAAGTAAGTTTGTGGTAATGGTAATAAGTTCTGTAATTCTTATTGTGGGGGTCAAAGGCTTATTGTTCTTAGTTGTAGGATTGATTAAAGGATTTGGTAGTATAAACAGGCCAATGTTAATAGGGTTGGAATTCGAGAAAGTGATTTCTAACGGTTATGAAATGATTGAACAAATCCCAGGCTCTGGAGAATTTATTCCTTTATGGAATTATATATTTAGAATGTTAGGTTTAGAGATAATCTTAATTATAGTGATGACAGCTTTTATTTTTATGATATCAACAATATCAAAATCAAGTGTAGTAGCAAACACTCTTTCCATAAGCATAATATTAGGATCTACTATCATTTACAATTTATCAGTAAAATACAGAGAAATTTCACATTTGATTTTCTTACATTACGGTAATGTGGATGGAATTGTGTCTGGTTCTATAATTGGGGATACAGGTGGGGTCAGCTTCACACCAATTACTGTAATAATTGTTAGTATTATTACATCGATAGTTTTTGTAATTACTGCAGTTGGAGTCTTTAAGAAAAGGGACTTATTAATATAGTGAATGGTAAGTATAAAATTATAATTACAAAAGATATTGCAACCAAGGTAGAATTACATTATTAATAAAAAAGGATGGGAAGTATCACATGATACTTCCCATCCTTCATTTATAAATAGATTTAATTGTTAATGCTAACAGCCTATTCAGTTTTTGTTTCTTTATACATTATATAATATTCTCTTCCGTATAATATAAAAGAAAGGATCAAGAAGCCGCCACATACCATCATTAATACATAGCTAATGTTATCCTCTAACTCGGGAAAAACTATCAGAATCAACATTGTGGTATAAAAGACAGTTGTGGATATTTTACCAAACCATTTGGCTCCATTAAGTTTTTTGCCTTTTTTAATAAATACGTAACCTGCTAGAGCCATAATCATCTCTTTTATAAGAAATATTATAGCCAATATATACATATAGTCGATTTCTATTACTAAAACTAACAATAAAGCAGCTTGCATTAGTTTGTCAGCTAAAGGATCCAAAAGTTTACCAAATTCTGTTATCATATTAAATGTTCTGGCTATAAAACCATCTAGAAAATCGGTGATACTTGCAACTAGGACTACAAAGCCAGCGAAATAGTATTCGTTTTTAGTCTCAGCTTTGATGTAGAGTACCATGAAAACAGGTATTAACAATAATCTTATATAGCATAAGATGTTGGGCAAGGCTAACAACTCAGATTTAGTAAATTTGAATTCTTCTTTAAGGGTGTATTGCTTATCTTCTTGTTTCATATAAAGTGTACTCCTATCTAGAAATTTGTGATTTTCTATATAATTATATCAGAATAATTTAAAAGATAACAGGCAAATCCCAAATTTATCTAAATTTAATATATGGTGGTGATTTAACAACAAAAAAGAGCCTGTAATATAAAAGCCTTTTCTTGCTTTTTAATATTCCATATATTATAGTGTTCTTAAGTATATATAATAAAATATTAGGGAGATAGTTTATGTATAAGGCCTAGAACAAATTGGACCTATTATAAACTCAAATAATAGCATATATGGAAAAGAAGAAAAGTAACAACTTGGTAATTATAATTATATGTCTAGTAGCAGGAATCTTATTTATAATTAATTTTAATTCAATACTTGGATTTGTTCATAAAATCTTAGGTTTGTTTACTTCGCTTTTTATTGGAATAGCAATTGCATTTATTTTAAATAATCCATGCATGTTTATAGAAAGCATGATAAGCAAAAAGACTAATATTCAAAAAAAATCTGTAAAGCGTGGTATCTCAATTACAATTACTTATATACTATTGATTTTAGTAATTACCTTGCTAATTCGATTTGTGATACCTCAATTGTTTAATAGTGTCCAAGGACTGGTTAATAACTTAGGGACATATTTTAACAACTTACAAGACATAGTAAATAATATCACTTCATTTATTGGAGCAGATCCTGTTGATCTATCGGACTTATCAACCTTTATTAGCAGTTATGTGGATAAAATAATTAATAGTGTATCTCAATTAATCACTCAAATTATCACTATTACAGCCAATGTTATATCTGTTATAGTAAATGTTTTTATAGCAATGATATTTTCTATATATTTTCTAGCTAGTAAAGAAAGGATACTTAGAAATTGTAAGTTGATTCTATCAACATATTTATCTAAAAAAATCTATGATAAAATTGCTTATGTTTATCACATTGTAGTTGACACATTTAATAATTATATAATTGGTCAGGTTACAGAGGCTTTTATATTAGGTATTCTTTGTTTCATAGGAATGATTATTTTTAGATTTGATTATCCTTTACTAATAAGTGTTATTATAGGTGTTTTAGCCCTAATACCAATTGTGGGTGCTTACATTGGTGGAGTTATAAGTTTCTTCTTGTTACTCTTAATATCGCCAATTAAAGCTATTTGGTTTGTAGTATTCCTAGTTGTTTTACAACAATTTGAAGGAAATGTTATATATCCAAGAGTTGTTGGTAAGAGTGTAGGCCTACCCTCTATGTGGGTTTTATTATCAATAATAGTAGGTGGAGGACTAGGAGGTCCTTTAGGTATATTGCTAGGGGTTCCTGTTGCTTCTGTATTTTATACTCTGATTAAAAATGATGTTATTAAACGTAATGAAACTTTGGGGAAGTCAAGAAAGGGGTAATTATATGTTAAAGGTAAGTATTTTTTTAGCTGATGGATTTGAAGAAATTGAAGGTCTTACTGTAGTGGACTTGCTGCGAAGAGCAGACATTGATATTACAATGGTATCAATTATGGATAGCAAAAAAATTACTGGAGCTCATGATATTGTAGTTGAGGCTGATGAATTATTTGAGAATATGGATTTTGGACAGACAAAGGCATTAGTGCTTCCTGGTGGAATGCCTGGCACAAAATATTTAGGGAATCATAAAGAATTAGTAGACTTGTTAATAGAGTTTGATAACAGTAAAAGGTTAATTGCAGCTATATGTGCTGCCCCAAGCGTGCTAGGTGTAAATGGCATATTATCTAGCAAAATGGCCACAAGTTACCCTGGTTTTGAAGAACAACTAAAGGGTGCTACATTATCAAAAGAGCCAGTCGTACAAGATGGTAATGTCATAACTAGCAGAGGTGCAGGAACTGCGATAGACTTTTCTCTAAAAATAATAGAAGCATTAAAAGATAAAAATGCAGCAGATAAAATAGCAAAGTCAATTATTTATTCTAACTAGGTTTTATTTCTTTATAGAGCAACCATAGACAGAGAACGTTAGGAAGGACCATTAAAGCATTTATAAGGTCGGTCATCTCCCAAACAAAATCAAGAGGTAAGATACCTCCAACATAGATCATAATTATATAACATAAGCGGTAGGTGCCTATTCCATCTTTTGTGAAGAGGTATTCTACCGCTTTTTCACCGAAATATGACCAGCCAACTAAGGTTGCGAAAGCAAAAAGAATAATAGAAACTCCGAGTAGGTTTGTGCCTAGATAAGGGAATTGCTCAAAGGCAGCAGTGGTAAGTTCTCCTGATGAATAACCTGCTATAGAATTAGGATTATTTAAAATGTTAGTAACGATAACTATACCTGTAATAGCACACATTACCACTGTATCCCAGAATGTAGCACTCATAGACACAAGAGCTTGCTCACTTGGGCTTTTTGTTTTAGCACTTGCTGCAGCAATACCTGCTGTTCCAAGCCCCGCCTCATTGGTAAACAATCCTCTGGCAATCCCATATCTAGCAGCACTCTTAATTGAACTACCAACAAAGCCACCAACAACAGCCTTAGGAACAAAAGCTGAAGATATTATTAATTTAATAGCAGGTATTATGTAATTATAGTTTATGGAGAGTAGAATAATACAAGCAAGCAAATAAAATATTCCCATAAAAGGAACTAGCTTTGTACATAAATTGCTAATAGACTTTATTCCACCGATGATAGCAAATCCAGTAATTAAGGCAACAAATATTCCAACAATATAAGGAGATAGGCCCCATAGTGTCGAAGCAGTTTCTGTAATAGCATTAGCCTGGGTTGAGCATCCCACACCATAAGCAGCAAGTAAGGTGAACAGACAATAGAGTTTTGCTAAAAACTTTACATTTAATCCTTTTTCTAGCACATACATTGGACCGCCTGAAAAGCTTCCGTCTTCATTTTTTACTCGGTATAAAATAGAAAGATAAGATTCACAGTAGGTTGTTGCCATACCAATAAGACCAGTTATCCAACACCAAAAAATAGCTCCTGGTCCTCCGAGGGCTACAGCAGTTGAAACACCAACAATGTTACCGGTCCCAAGGGTTGCAGCAAGAGTGGTAGCTAGAGAGCCGAACCTAGAAGTTTCGCCTTCGCCATCCCTACTTGGTGTTACAGATAGACGAATGCCTTTAAAAATCTTTCCTTGAATAAATTTAAGACGAAATGTAAAAAATAAATGAGTCCCCATTAGTAAAGAGGATAAAGGAATTCCCCAAACCAGATTATTTAAATTTTTTATTATATTAAAAAGTTGATTCATTTTAATCTCTTAAATAGTGTTTTTATAATATATGTATTTATGGGGACAAATTATTCATAATAATATTTCAAGTACCACAACTTACCATAATAATTCAGACTCTATTTGCTAATAATAGTATCAAGATAAATGATGAAAATTTAAGTGAAGCAAGTTATCTATTTAATTAATTAAGTAGATGCTAATTCATAAAAACAAAAATCATTTATCTAAAAAAATCTTTACGACAAGAATCGTTAAAGATGTAACTGTTTATATTTTTACGGAGGTGAATTTTAATGGCAAGTAACAATAACAGTGGTAGAAACAGAGTTGAAGTACCACAAGCTAGGGAAGCGCTTAACAGATTTAAATATGAAGTAGCTTCTGAATTAGGAGTACCTTTAAAACAAGGATATAACGGAGATTTAACAAGTGCTCAAAACGGATCAGTTGGTGGCGAAATGGTTAGACGTATGATTAGAAGACAAGAAGAACAAATGGCAGGAACTCAAAACACTCAAAACACTCAGAACTCTCAAAACAGCTAAAACGATCGAATTTAGTAGATAATCGATTAATGTTTGTATTAAGACAGCAGATAAATAATAAAAATACAAATGAAACAAAATCGACAAACAAAAAGTAAATAAGTAATTAAAAGGAGGTCCCATATCTTTAATTAGTGTGGGATTTCCTTTTTTTGCTTTTTCATTGCGATTTGGATTTAAGTATGCTAGAATATATAAGCGAAATTATATTTATGAAGCTTTGTAAAGGAGAAATGAATGGGCAGATATTTTGGAACAGACGGTTTCAGAGGAGAAGCGAATGTTAGTCTTACAGTAGAGCATGCTTTTAAGGTAGGCCGTTATTTAGGATATTATTATGGGAAAGATCATAAAGCAAATGTTGTTATAGGTAAAGATACAAGAAGATCAAGTTATATGTTTGAATATGCATTAGTAGCTGGCCTTACTGCAAGTGGTGCAGATGTGTATCTGCTTCATGTAACAACAACACCGAGTGTATCTTACGTAGTTAGAAGTGAAAACTTTGATTGTGGAATTATGATTTCTGCAAGCCATAATCCTTATTACGATAATGGTATTAAATTACTGAACGGTAAAGGTTATAAATTAGAAGCAGAAGTAGAAGATTTAATTGAAGAATATATAGATAGTGAAGAGGATTATTTACCACTAGCGAAAAGAGAAAACATTGGTAAAACTACAGATTATGCTATAGGAAGAAATCGTTATATAGGATACCTTATATCCCTAGCTACGCGTTCATTTAAAGATATGAGAGTTGGTTTAGATTGTGCTAATGGAGCTTCATTTTCTATAGCTAAAGGTGTTTTTGATGCTTTAGGGGCACAAACCTATGTTATTAATGACCAGCCAAACGGTATTAACATAAATGAAGATAGTGGATCAACTAATATGAAAATTTTGCAAAGACATGTATTGGAAAACAAACTAGATGTGGGATTCGCATATGATGGTGATGCAGATAGATGTTTAGCAGTTGATGATAAAGGTAATATTATTGATGGCGACTTGATTTTATATGTTTGTGGTTTATATATGAAAGAACATGGTGAACTTAGAAACAACACAATCGTTACAACAATAATGTCTAATATAGGATTATACAAAGCGTTTGATGAACAGAACATAGATTATGAGCAAACAGCAGTTGGTGATAAAAACGTTTACGAGAATATGATGAACAATGGTCATTCTCTTGGTGGAGAACAATCAGGTCATATTATTTTTTCTAAACATGCCCTAACTGGTGATGGTATTCTTACTTCTCTTAAATTAATGGAAGTAATTTTAGAAACTAAGATGCCACTTTCTGATTTAATTAAAGACATTACCTTATACCCACAAGTCTTGAAAAATGTTAAAGTGTCAGATAAGGCCATAGTAGAGGACGATAAGAAAGTAAAAGCTATAATAGATAAAGTATCAGATGAGTTAGGTGATGATGGCAGAATTTTAGTTAGAGCTAGCGGCACGGAGCCACTTATTCGTATTATGGTTGAAGCTAAAACTGATGAATTATGTAACAAGTATGCAAATGATGTTTATGAAGTAATAAAGAAACAAGGACATATAAAGAACATGTAATGGTTATGTAAAGGATGCTTAGTAAAATAAGTATGAGTTATAGTATTTATTTTATAATTATGATTTCTTTATAATTCCTACAAAAATCGATATGGTATTTGAAGATTTGCTATGTTATAATATACTAACTCATATTTAGAGTTAGTATTATACTAAAAAATAGAGAATAAAAAGATGAATGCGTATTTCATGTTAGTTTCTTATGGATAAATAAGCATCTGTTTATAGTATTTGCTTATATTAAATCAGGGAATACGTTTATATAACTTAAGGAGGAATTTACTAATGAGTTTAAAGGTAGATATATTAGAGGGGAGTATGGCAAAGCTTACAATTGAAGCTTCCCCTGCTGAATTAGAAAAGGAATTAGAAAAGGCATATCAAAAGAATAAGGGTAGCATTTCAATGCAAGGATTTAGAAAAGGAAAAGTACCTCGTGTTCTTGTAGAAAAAATGTATGGTCCAGAGGTATTTTATGATGATGCTGCCAACTCAATAATCCCAACAGCATATGATAAGGCTATGGCAGAAAGTGAACTAGACATAGTTTCTATGCCAGAGATAGATGTTGTCCAGTTAGAGAAAGGTAAACCTTTTATTTTTACTGCTGAAGTAGCTATTAAACCACCAGTAACTTTAGGTGAATATAAGGGAGTAGAAATTGAAACATTAGAAGTTAGTGTTTCAGATATTGAGGTTAACACTGAATTAGAAACAATTAGAGAACAAAACTCTAGAATGATTAACGTAGAAGATAGACCAGTTCAAGATGGAGACATTACTACTATAGATTTTGATGGCTATGTTGACGGAGAGCAGTTTGAAGGTGGAAAAGCAGAGAATCATACACTGACAATTGGTAGTAAAAGCTTTATTGATGGTTTTGAAGAGCAGCTAGTAGGCAAGAACATTGGTGAAGAAGTTGAAGTTAATGTAATCTTCCCGGAAGAATATCATGCTGAAGAACTTCAAGGCAAACCAGCAATTTTCAAAGTTAAAATCAACGAAATAAAAGAAAAAGAACTACCAGAATTAGATGATGAACTAGCTAAAGACGTTTCAGAATTTGATACTATAGAAGAGTACAAAGCAGACATTAAAAAGAACTTATTAGATAACAAAGAGAAACAAGCTAAAAGAGCCAGGGAAGATCAATTAGTTGATATAATAATTGATAATTCAGAGATAGATATTCCAGAGCCAATGATTGAAACACAAACAAGACAAATGTTTGATGAATTTGCTCAAAATATGCAATATCAAGGGTTGACTATGGAACAATACCTACAATTTACAGGTACTACCATGGATCAATTGCAAGAACAAATGAAACCACAAGCAATTAAACGTATTAAAACAAGATTAGTACTAGAAGAAATTGCTAAAGTTGAAGATATTCAAGTTACTGATGAAATGTTTGAAGAAGAATTAGACAAACTTGCTAAAACCTATCAAACTGAAGTAGATAAATTTAAAGAAATGGTAGGAGAAGCAGAGCAAAAACAAATGAAGCAAGATATAGCTGTTCAAAAGGCTATTGATTTTGTTGTAGCTGCTGCTGTTGAAGTAGAAGTAGTTGAAGAAGACAAAGTTCAAGAAATAGTTGAAGAAGTAGAGCAAGACAAGGCAAGTGATGTTGAAGCTAGTAATGAATCTGAGGAAGAGTAATACTCGATTGGTTAAGATATCAACTTATTGACATGAACTTATTTAAAAGAACTAATTTAATTAAAAATTAAAACAGGAGGAATTTATTATGAGTTTAGTACCTTATGTCATTGAACAAACAAGTAGAGGCGAAAGATCTTACGATATATATTCTAGATTATTAAAGGATAGAATTATCTTTTTAAATGATCAGGTAAATGATACTACGGCAAGTATAGTTATTGCACAGTTGTTATTTTTGGAATCTGAAGATCCTAATAAAGACATTCATTTATATATTAATAGTCCAGGAGGATCAGTGTCTGCAGGATTTGCTATATACGATACCATGAAATATATTAAAAGCGATATATCCACAATTTGTATAGGTATGGCAGCAAGTATGGGAGCTTTCTTATTGGCTGGCGGTACAAAAGGTAAAAGATATGCCCTACCAAATTCACAAATTATGATTCACCAACCATCTGGTGGTGCACAAGGACAAGCATCCGATATTAATATAGTAGCAGAGAATATTATCAAGATTAAGAAAAGATTAAATGAAATTTTATCTGAAAATACTGGTCAATCATATGAAGTTATTGAAAGAGATACAGATAGAGATAACTATATGTCTTCAGAAGAAGCCAAAGCATATGGTATTATTGACAGTGTAATCACTAATAGAGAATAGAAATTCCCAATTTCTAGATTATTAAAGTAAAAGAGGTGATATAGATTGGCGAATAGAATTGACGACAAAAAGACATTAAGATGTTCGTTTTGTAATAAAAATCAAGATCAAGTAAGAAAGTTAATTGCTGGGCCAGGTAATGTTTTCATATGTGATGAATGTATTGAAATATGTTCAGAAATTATTGAAGAAGAATTTGACGAGGTTGTTGACTCTGATATTAACTTACTAAAACCCATGGAAATTAACGACATATTAGATCAATATGTTATTGGTCAAGGTGAGGCCAAGAAAGTGCTTTCTGTAGCTGTATATAATCACTACAAGAGAGTTTTGGCTAATAAAGATTTAGACGTAGAACTTCAAAAAAGTAATATACTTATGCTTGGACCAACAGGTTCAGGAAAAACTTATTTGGCACAGACCTTAGCAAAAATACTTAACGTTCCTTTTGCAATTGCAGATGCTACGGCACTCACAGAAGCAGGATATGTTGGTGAGGATGTTGAGAATATACTGCTAAAGTTAATACAAGCAGCAGATTATAATGTTGAACGTGCTGAGTATGGAATAATTTATATAGATGAGATCGACAAAATAACTAGAAAGTCAGAAAATGCATCAATAACAAGAGATGTATCTGGTGAAGGTGTTCAACAAGCCTTGCTTAAGATTCTAGAAGGAACATTAGCTTCAGTACCACCACAAGGTGGGCGTAAGCATCCACATCAGGACTTTATCCAGATTGACACCACCAATATATTATTTATCACAGGTGGAGCATTTGATGGATTAGATAAGATTATAGAAAGTCGTATTGGAGAAAAATCTATTGGTTTTAATGCAGCAATAGCAGATGAGCAAAAACGTAACGTAGGTGATTTGTTTAGAAAAGCCATGCCAGAAGACTTTGTTAGGTTTGGTTTAATACCTGAGTTTATAGGTCGTGTACCAGTAACTGTAGCTTTAGATTTATTAGACAAAGAAGCACTTGTAGAAATCCTAACAAAGCCAAAGAATGCACTCCTGAAACAATATAAGAAATTATTTGAATTAGATAGTATTGAATTAGAACTAGCAGATGAGGCGGTTAGCTCTATTGCTAAATTAGCAATGGATAGAAAGACTGGAGCCAGAGGACTAAGGGCTATAATGGAGTCTGTAATGATGGAAACCATGTATGAGACACCATCTGACCCTAAAGTTCTAAAGGTTATTATAACAAAAGATGTAGTAGACAAATCAGGGGATCCGATTATTGAAAGAAGTGATGAGGATGTCCCTAAAAAGTCTCTCGTGAAGAAAAGAACTAAGAAAAACAACGATGAAATTGCATAAGTGACATATTTAAAAGATCTAAAAGCTGTCTCAATTATTATGTAAACAGGACTTCGATCATCTGAGGTTAGTAGTACATATTATATATTGAGGCAGCTTTTTAGAATTATTATTTATCTTCTATGTGTAACATATTACAACCAATTACAATATGTTGAATTTATAATCATATGGAATTTGATAAAAAGGAGGAAATATGAGAGATGAGATAAATTTAATACCCATAATAAATCTACATGAAATTGTGTTATTTCCAGGTTCATTAATTAATCTTGATATTGCTGATGAAAAATCTCAAAATGCAATTAGGGCAGCAATGAATAAGGATCAATATGTGTTTTTCTCAATATCAGATGATCAAGATGAAGATAATGATTATGTAGGTATTGTTTCTAAAGTGAAGCATTATATAAAGTTACCAGGGGATACAATTAGGGTTCTTGTCGAAGGATTAAGCAGGGCAAAGCTCATTAGGGCTATGGATAAAAAAATTACAAATATAGATGATTTGGTAGATTTAAGCCAGAAAAAAGATGAAATTGATTATGGACAAGTTGAAATAATAAAAGATGATGGAGAAAATTTACTTCCATTTTATGAAAAAGAAGCCCTTGTTAGAGGATTAAGAGAAAACCTTGTTAATTATTCCAGAGAAATGGGTAGTCTAGGTAAAGAAACTATAAAGCAAATTTTAAAAATAGATAATTTAGGCGAAATAATAGATGAAATTACTACAAATATTCCTTTATCAAATGATCAAAAGGAAGAGATACTTGTAACTATAGATGTAGTAAATCGATATAAAAAGTTGTCTAAGTTTATTCTTGATGAGATTGAAGTAATAAAGATTAAAAAGGAATACCAGATAAAAGTAAAAGACAAAATAGATAAAAACCAAAAAGAATATTTATTAAGGGAACAGTTAAAAATAATAAGAGAAGAACTTGGTGAAGAAAAAACAGATTATATTGATGAGTATCTTGAAAGGTTAGATAGATTAGTCACTTCTAACGAAGTAAAAGATAGTATTAGAACTTATATTAATAGATTAAAAAGCATAGGTAACAGCGTCGAAGCTACTGTAGAAAGAAAATATATTGATTTGTTATTAGAATTACCATGGGATAAAACTTCCCTTGAAGGTGATGATTTAAAATATGCTAACAAGGTATTATCAGAAGACCACTATGGTTTGTTTGATATAAAAGAAAGAATAATAGAGTTTCTTGCAGTAAGAATACTTACTAAAGGAGGAGAAACCCCTATTATATGTTTGGTTGGGCCTCCTGGGACAGGAAAAACATCAATAGCCAGATCTATCGCAAGGGCATTAAATAAAGAATACGTTAAAATAAGTCTTGGAGGGGTTAGAGATGAAGCTGAGATTAGAGGACACAGAAGGACCTATATTGGATCCTTGCCTGGAAGAATTGTAGCTGGGATTAAGAATGCCAAAGTAAAGAATCCTTTGTTTTTGCTTGATGAAATTGATAAGGTTGGTTCCGATGGAAGAGGGGATGTATCTTCAGCTCTCTTAGAAGTATTAGACAATGAACAAAACAATCAATTTGTTGACCACTATGTAGAAATACCCATTGATTTATCAGAAGTTTTATTTGTATGTACAGCAAATTCAGTTAGAAATATCCAAAAACCATTACTTGATCGTATGGAAATAATAGAAGTTCCAAGTTATACTGAAAATGAAAAGTTCCATATAGGCAGAGAATTCCTATTTGAAAAGCAGCTTAAGGCTAATGGACTTAAAAAGGATCAATTAATAATATCGGATGCAGCAATCAGGCTTATGATAAGTGGCTACACAAAAGAGGCAGGAGTTCGTGGATTAGAACGACTCTTTGGTAAGGTTTGTCGTAAAGTGGCCTATGAAATTGTTGCAGATGGTAAGAGCAATGTAAGGATAAGTATTAAGAATCTTGAAAAATATTTGGGCAAAGAAAAATATACATTCCAAAAGATTAATAAAGAAGATCAAATTGGAGTAGTTAGAGGTCTTGCTTGGACTAGTATGGGTGGAGACACTATTGAAATTGAAGTTAATGTATCCCCAGGTAAAGGAAGCTTTAGGATAACTGGCCAAATAGGAGATGTAATGAAAGAATCTGCAGAGGCGGGAATAAGTTATATCCGCTCTGTAAGTGGGGATTATGATATACCTAAGGGTTATTTTGATAAACATGATATTCATATACATATTCCAGAAGGAGCAGTGCCAAAAGATGGTCCATCAGCTGGGGTAACTATGGTTACAGCCATGCTTTCAGCAATTATCCAAAAGAAAGTAAAAGCAGACTTAGCCATGACGGGAGAAGTAACAATTAGAGGAAGAGTTTTATCTATAGGTGGGTTAAAAGAAAAATTACTGGCAGCAAAAACGGCCAGAATATCCACAGTATTAGTACCAAAAGAAAATGAAAAAGATATAGAAGAAATCGAACTAGAAATAAAAGACGGACTTGATATCAGATACATTAGTAATATGAAAGATGTGATAAATTTGTCATTATCAATTTAGGGCAAATAGAGGAAAGGGTTATTATGCAGATAAAGAGTGCTAATTTAGAAACTGTATGTGGGATTACAAGTGAATTGCCAAGGAATACTAAGCCAGAGTTCACCTTTGTAGGGAAGTCAAATGTAGGTAAATCATCTCTAATCAATGTGCTTATGAATAGAAGATCCCTAGCAAGGACCTCCTCATCACCAGGAAAAACACAGACAATTAATTATTATAATATTAATGATGAATTATATTTTGTTGACTTGCCAGGATATGGTTATGCTAAGGCCCCAGAGAAAACCAAAGAAGCTTGGGCCCATATGATTGAGAACTACCTTCATTCTTCCGGGGTTTTGGCCATAATATTTTTATTAATTGATATTCGTCATGAGCCAACAGACAGGGATAAGATGATGTATGATTGGATTGTTCACTATGGATTCCAACCAGTAATAATTGCAACAAAGCTAGATAAGATTAAAAGAAATCAATTAATCAAGCAGGAAAATCTAATTCGTACGAAGTTAGGTATGGCAAGAGAAGATATCATTATTCCATTTTCATCAAAAAGCAAACAAGGTAGAGATGAGGTATGGACACTTATTAGACATGTACTAGGTGAAATTAAAAGCTAGAAGTTTTTTTCTATATTCCGGAAGATATCATGAATAATAAAAATGGGGTTCCCTTGCAAAAGAATACAAAAGTCACCCCGTTTTTGTTATTCATGACAGCTTCCTAGTCTTTAGATTTCTAGTATCAGGTTTATGGTCTTTGGTTTAGCAGTGACTAGAATTCTGCTATCTAGGTTTATAGTAGGTTGGTGAGGATGTAGGCGTAGACTTGTTGGCTTTTTTCGCGCCAGTTGTTGCAGATGTTTTTGGCGTCTTCTTCTGAAGGTACTGATACATTCAGGTCAATTATTGGGTCATTTTCTTCCATTACTCGAAGACGAGCAACATAATGATTTTCTTTAACCTCAAAATACTCAGAAAGTGTAGACACTTCATCTCGCAAGGAATATTGGTGTTCTTTTAAATGTTTAGTAAGCTCTTCCTGAATTGCAGGGCTTATCATATTGTCAAAGAATGACAATGTTTCTTTGCCTAAACTTGAAGTCCGGTAATAGGTTTTGGTGCCTACTTTTTCACTATTAATGAACTGGGCATCTAGTAATTCTGAAATTGAATATTGAATGTTAAAATAACTTGTGTAATTAAGGTCTAAAATAATGTTAGAAATTTGTACATTTGTTAAGGGAAAATCTACTTTATCTAATAGAAATAATATAATTAATTTATATAGTGTAAAAGCATCTGATTCCATATCTTTATCCTTTCTTATAACGTGAAAACATATAACCATAATATAGCATAAATAATAGGCAAATTAAATATATCAAGTGAAACTTAATTATATATCTTTGCATTATACATTATTACTTGTTATAATATTAATGTTTATATAGATTATTGAAATAAATGTTAAAAGTCTTTTTATATAAAATATTGTTGTATAATATTGTTAGAGACTTTTTGTAACAATAAAAGGTTAGTTTCTATGAATTATGTCATAATAGAATGTGAAATTCTTCAATCTTAATTGCAACTTAGGTATTAAGTAGGATGATTGAATAATGTTTAGTTGCAGGCATATCAGAGATTATCATTTCGTTAATTTCCCGAATATATCAAAAATTATATAAGACAGCTGTAAAGGAGCGTATGCATGGAAGAGAATTATGATGCTCTAAATTTAAATGAACTTAGGGCTATAGCAAAGCAAAAAGGAATTAAAAAGATTACTACTTATAGGAAAAAGGAATTAATAGAGATTATTAAAGAATCTGAAAAGGATAATAAAGAAGATACCCAAGGGAATAATGAGAAAAAAGATGGTTTATCAACAGATAAGAAGGATAGGCCCAATAGTGGTGGTGAAAGCGATGATAATAAAAATGCAAATAGTGATAACAAAATCTCTAAGATTGCTAAGTTAGAACGTTTAGATAGTGGTGATGTCAAGGAAGGGATACTTGAGGTTATGCCTGATGGGTTTGGTTTTATTAGGTGTGATAATTACCTTCCAGGGGAGAATGATGTTTATGTTTCACCTGCTCAGATTAGAAGGTTTTCACTAAAAACAGGTGACATAGTAATGGGTAACACTAGGGTTAAGAATCAAAATGAGAAGTTTTCTGCTTTGCTTTATATAAAAAGTATTAACGGGATGCACCCTTCTGATGCTGTAAATAGAAATAAGTTTGATGATATGACTCCTATATTTCCCAATGAAAGGATATTCCTAGAAACTAGTAATTCAAGTGTGGCGATGCGAATGGTAGATCTTATATCTCCAATAGGAAAAGGACAAAGGGGTATGATAGTGTCCCAGCCTAAAGCAGGAAAGACAACACTTATTAAAGAGATTGCCAAATCGATTACAAGTAAGTATCCAGAAATGCATGTGATAATACTTTTAATAGATGAAAGACCTGAGGAAGTAACGGACATTAAAGAATCAATAGAAGGTGAGAACGTAGAAGTAATTTATTCTACATTTGATGAAGAGCCAGAGAACCACAAGCGTGTTTCAGAAATGGTTATTGAGAGATCTAAAAGACTTGTAGAACATAAAAAAGATGTAATTGTCTTATTAGATAGTATTACAAGACTGGCTAGAGCTTATAACCTTACAATTCAACCTAGTGGAAGAACTTTATCAGGTGGTTTAGATCCTGCGGCTCTTTATATGCCAAAAAGATTCTTTGGTGCAGCGCGTAATATGCGTGAAGGTGGAAGTTTAACAATCCTTGCAACTGCCCTTGTGGATACTGGAAGTAGAATGGACGATGTGGTATTTGAAGAATTTAAGGGTACAGGTAACATGGAGCTAGTATTAGATAGAGAGCTATCTGAAAGACGCATATTCCCTGCAATAGACTTGGTCAAATCTGGAACAAGAAGAGAAGATTTATTACTAACACAACCAGAATTAGAGGCCAACTTCTTAATGAGGAAAGCTTTTCATGGGGTAAGATCTCATGAAGCAGTAGAAAAAATTATTGAATTGTTTGTACACACAAAATCCAACAAAGAAATAATTGAGCTTATTAAAAAAACAAAACTGTAATAAAATCTACAGTTTATAAATTTAAATTTTATCTTGCAATGATTTATATACTATGTTATAATTAAAAAGCTGTATATAACTATGAAAACATATAATGATATATGATAATATAGTTTTACTTATCATTAACTTTTAAAAATAATTAGGCTTAAAGAGGTGAGAACATGAAATCAGGAATCCATCCTAAATATCATAAAGCTAAAGTAGCATGTAACTGTGGTAATGAATTTGAAACTGGCTCAACAAAGGAATCCATTCGTGTTGAAGTTTGTTCACAATGTCATCCATTCTACACAGGACAACAAAAAGCTGCTAGCGCACGTGGAGCAATCGACAAGTTTAACCGTAGATATGGTATAACAGAAGAAGACAATTAAAATAGCTATTAGCTAATAGCTAAGACTATGGATTGGTTTAAATAGGTTGAGGTTATATAATCTCAGCCTATTTTTAAATATTAAATTAAGACGGACTATAAGGATATTATCAAATCAGAGGGGAAGTGTAATAATTATGAAACCATCTGGAATCGGAGGCCAGGCTGTTATTGAAGGCGTAATGATGAGAAATAAAGATGATTATGCTATAGCAGTTAGGAAACCAGACGATACAATTGAAATAAAAAAAGATAAATATACAAGCAAAACTGAAAAGAACAAAGTGTTTAAATTACCAATATTAAGAGGGATATTTAATTTTATAGAATCCCTTGTAATGGGAATAAAGGTTTTAACATATTCAGCTAGCTTTTATGAAGAGGAAGAGGAAGAAAAAGAGTCTGTATTTGAAAGAACCTTTTCAAATATTTTTAAAGACAAGGCTGAAAGTGTTGCTATGGGATTAACAGTGACAGCTTCTATGATAATAGCAGTTGGAATATTTATTATATTACCTTATTTAATTGCAGAGTTTATAGGAAGCCGTATAGAATCCACAACTGTACTAACCCTTATTGAAGGTCTAATAAGAATTGTTATTTTTGTTTCATATATTTATCTAATATCTAAAATGGAAGATATTCAAAGATTGTTTATGTATCACGGAGCAGAGCATAAGACTATTAATTGCATAGAGAATGGTTATGAATTAACAGTAGAGAATGTTAAATGGCAATCCAGAGAACATAAGCGTTGTGGAACAAGTTTCACTTTTATAGTAATGTTTATTAGTATTATTTTCTTTATGTTTATTCGTGTTGAAACAATTTGGCTAAGAGTAATAATTAGGTTACTATTAGTTCCAATAATTTCAGGTGTATCTTATGAATTTTTGAAATGGGCTGGTCGTGGTGATTCAGCTTTAATAAGAATCTTAAGTAAACCTGGTCTGCTTTTACAAAGATTTACTACTGGGGAACCAGATGATGATATGATGGAAGTAGCGATTGCATCAGTAGAGGCAGTGTTTGACTGGAGAGCATTTATTGAGAGTGAAGAAAATGAAGAAGTGGAAGTTGAATTAATCGATATTATAGATGAATTATCACCAGACCTTAAAAAATCAGAAACAGCAGAAACAAAAAGCAAAACAAGTGACGATAACGAGGCAAACTCTATTGTACTTAGCAATAAAGATGATGAAGACGATGAAGTGTTACAAGCAATAGAGAAACTTGTGAAAGAAAATTGAAAGTAATGAAAACTTTAAAAGATACATTAGATGAAGGAAATAAATATTTACAAGATGCTAATATAGATGAATGGAAAACAGATGCATGGTACCTTTTTTCCCATGTACTTGATATTGATAGAGCGCGTTATTTTACACATTTGAATGAATTAATTAATAAAAACCAATATAATAAATACATTAACTTGATTGAAAAAAGATCTAACCATATACCTTTGCAACATATTATTGGATATACAGAATTTATGGGACTTAAGATAAAAGTCAATGACCATGTGCTAATTCCCAGACAAGACACGGAAGTTTTAGTTGAAGAGGTGTTGAAGGTTAGCCATAATAAGGATGTGTTAGACTTATGTACAGGTTCAGGATGTATAATAATAAGCTTAAAGAAACTTGGTAATATTAATAAATCCCTAGGTTCAGATATTTCTAAAGATGCATTAGTTCTTGCAAGAGAGAATGCTAAGCTGAATGATGTAGATGTAACATTTATTGAAAGTGATTTGTTTAATAATATAGAAGGTAAATTTGATATTATTGTATCAAACCCTCCATATATTCCAAGTGAAGATATAGAAGAATTAAGTATAGAGGTTAGAGATTATGAGCCTAGTGGAGCATTAGATGGCAAATCAGACGGCTTGTATTTTTATAGAAAGATTGTAGAAGAAGTGAGAAGCTATATAAAACCTGATGGTATTTTATTTTTTGAAATAGGATATAACCAGGCAGATGATCTGATTAACATATTAATGTCAAAAGGAATCAATGATATAGAAGTAATAAAAGACTTAGCAGGGCATGACCGTGTAATTAAAGCCCACATAAGTAATTTGTAATATTTTTAAGGAGGTAAACAGATGATTGATAAATTAGAGAGTATTTCAATGAGATATAATGAAATAGTAAACGAATTAAATAACCCAAATGTTGCAAATGATCATAATAGATTTCTTACTCTTATGAAAGAACAAAACGAGATTGTAGATATTGTTACTAAATACAAGGAATATAGAGAAGTTAGTAATAATATAGAAGAGAGCCTAGAAATCATTGAAGAAACAAGTGATGAAGAATTTCGCGAGTTAGCCAAAGAGGAGTTAGATGAATCTAAAGGAAAACTGCCTCAAATTGAAGAAGAATTAAAGTTTTTGTTAATCCCTAAAGATCCCAACGATACTAAGAATGTAATAATTGAAATTCGTAGTGGTGCTGGTGGAGATGAAGCAGCCCTATTTGGATCTGAATTATATAGAATGTATACAAGGTATGCTGAGCGTCATAACTGGAAGATTGACATGATGTCATTAACTGAGAATGGTATTGGTGGATTCAAAGAAGTGGTGTTCATGCTTATTGGTAAAGGTGTATATTCTAGAATGAAGTATGAAAGTGGAGTTCACAGAGTTCAAAGAGTTCCAGTAACAGAGTCTGGTGGAAGAATCCATACATCAACAGCAACTGTAGCTATTATGCCAGAAGCTGAAGAAGTAGATGTTGAATTAGATATGAATGATTGTAGAATAGATGTGTTTCGTTCATCAGGTAATGGAGGCCAAAGTGTTAACACAACTGACTCCGCTGTTAGAATAACACATATTCCAACAGGAATTGTTGTATCCTGTCAAGATGAAAAATCTCAAATAAAGAACAAAGATAAGGCACTAAAGGTACTTCGAAGTAAACTTTATGAATTGGAAATCGAAAAGGCCCATAGTGACGAAGCAGCCACAAGAAGAAGCCAAGTTGGAACTGGAGATCGTTCAGAAAAGATTAGAACATATAACTTTCCACAAGGACGTGTCACAGATCATAGAATAAAGTTAACTCTTCACAATCTAGATGATATATTAGATGGTGATTTGGATGAACTTATAGAAAGTTTAATAACTGCTGATCAAGCGGCTAAGTTAAGTCAGGTGAATGATTAATTAGTATTATAAAAAGTGTAAGCTCGAAAACT
>CAZUDG010000003.1:21520-29720 GCA_964618775.1 uncultured Lachnospiraceae bacterium
AGTTAAGTCAGGTGAATGATTAATTAGTATTATAAAAAGTGTAAGCTCGAAAACTTAGTTTTCGGGCTTACTTGTTTTATTCTTGTAATCATTTATAATTTTATATATAGATATAAAGCAGACTAGTAGTGAGGAAACAAAGTTTCCTCGCTCGCATTACACTTATGCAAACAGTATAAAATATATTTATACAAACAAGTTTGATAAATATATTTTATATTGTTTGTACTAATCTGCTTATTTACGAAGATTAGCAGGGAGGTTTGAGTATGATAAGTAGCTTGGGCAATCAACAGATTAAGAATATTAATTTATTACTTAAGAAATCTAAAGCTCGTAAAGAACAAAATTCCTTTGTAATAGAAGGTATTAAAATGTTTGAGGAATCGCGAGCAGAAGGTAACTTAATTAAAGCATATTTTTCAGAAGAGTTTTTTAATAAAAAGCATGAAGAAGATAACAATTATTTTGAAGGTTTGTCCTATGAGATTGTGCAGGATTCAATATTTAAGAGTGTATCTGATACAAATAGCCCTCAAGGAATATTGGCTGTAGTAGAGACTCCCCTTTACGATCTAAGTGACATAATAAGTAATCCAAAGGCCACCCTGTTGTTATTAGAACATATTCAAGACCCTGGCAATCTTGGAACTATGGTTAGAACGGCGGAAGCAGCTGGCTTTACAGGAATAATTCTAAGTAAGGATTCCGTGGACATGTTAAATCCTAAAGTGATTCGTTCTACTATGGGAGCTATATATCGTATGCCTTTTGCTTATGTAGATAACTTTGTAGATGGTATACAAGAAGTCAAGAACAATAAAATATCTATATATGGAGCTCACTTAGACGGCAAGCCTTACTATGATGAGGTATCTTACCCAGAAAAATGTGCTCTTATTATAGGTAATGAAAGTAATGGTCTTAGGGATAATACTGCAAAACTAGCAGATTCATTAATAAAGATTCCTATGGAAGGCAGGGTGGAGTCTTTAAATGCTGCAGTTGCGGCAGGGATAATAATGTTTGAAGTGGCCCGTGGTCGAAGGGGTTAATTATTAAACAAACTTAGAAGAGGTTTTAGAATAATAATGAAGCTAACTAACATTTGAATTTAACTGAATTATATATTATTATAATATAATAAAAACAATCTAAGGAGGAAACATGAATCCTGATAGAACTATTCTATGTGGTAGTAATGCCTACGAAAAGAAATTTTATTTAAATGATGAGTTTTCATCATTGCCAGAGACAGTAAAACAAGAATTGCAAATCATGTGTGTTTTATATACAGAAGAGATTGGAGGAATCCTTTCTTTAAAATTTGATAACTATGGTAATTTATTGTTTGAAGTTTCTACAAAAGAAAATGATTTTATGTTTGATGAGATAGGCAGTGCACTAAAAATTAAAGAAATACAAAGAACTAGAAGAGACCTATTAGAAGGATTAGAAATTTTTTATAAAGTGTTTTTTCTAGGAGAAGAGTTCAATGAATAAATAGATATATTTATGTTTTGTCTGATAAAAAATATCAGAAAAGGATATAGATTGCCTTAATAATCTAAATACAGTGTAAAGGGTGGTATGACATGTTACTGGGAATAGATATAGGAAACACTAATATAACATTGGGATTGTTTAAGGATGAAAGTTTAGTCCATGATTTTAGACTAACGACTAAGACACCTAGAACATCAGATGAATATGGAATTATATTAGAAGACTTGTTAAAAAGTATAAATATTAATAAAGAAGAGATAAGTGATGTTATTATATCTTCTGTAGTACCTGGAATTATGCATTCCTTTAATAATAGTATAAGAAGATATTTGCAGAAGGAACCCCTTGAAGTTGGAGTGGGAACAAAAACAGGAATTAATGTTGTAACACCTAATCCTGAACAAATAGGTGCTGATAGAATTGTAGATGCAGCAGCAGCATATGCAATTTATGGAGGACCATTAATTGTAATTGACTTTGGAACAGCAACAACTTATGATTTGATTTCTAAAGAGGGTGCATTTCTAGCAGGAATCACTAGCCCTGGAATTAGGATTTGTGCTGATGCATTATGGAAAGAGACGGCCAAACTTCCTGAGATTGCAATAAAAAAGCCAGCATCAATTCTAGCTAAAGAAACCATATCAAGTATGCAAGCTGGATTAGTATATGGATACATCGGTCAAATAGAATATATTGTTAAAGAAATAATAAAAGAATCCCAAATTGAGAATATAAAAGTAATATCTACAGGTGGATTTGGAAGAATGCTTTCAAAAGAAACAGATGTAATTGATATAAATAATCCTGATTTATCATTAGAGGGGTTAAGAATTATTTATAATAGGAATAAAAGATAGAAGTTTAAATCAAAATAGAATAGATTGTGGTATAAGAAGATGAACAATAATTTAATAATAGGAAATGTAAATATAAAAGGTAATTTAGCTCTTGGGCCTATGGCAGGTGTAACGGACCTGCCATTTCGTTTGTTATGTAAGGAGCAAGGGGTTGATTTGCTATATACTGAGATGGTTAGTGCAAAAGGCATAGAGTATAATAATGAAAACACTAAAAGTCTTTTGGATATTGAAGAAGAGGAGAGACCTATAGCAATTCAGCTATTTGGTTCTGATCCATATAGCTTAAGTGAATCAGCCAAAAGAATTGAGGAGAGAAACTTTGACATACTAGATATTAATATGGGATGTCCAGTACCCAAAATAGTTAACAATGGTGATGGTTCAGCCTTAATGAAGAATCCCAAACTTATAGGCGATATAGTTGCTTCAGTATCAAAAGCAATTAAAAAACCAGTAACAATAAAAATAAGAAAAGGTTTTGATGACAATGATATTAATGCAGTTGAGGTTGCCAAGATAGCAGAAGCAAATGGTGCTGCAGCAATTGCAGTTCATGGGCGGACAAGGATCCAATATTATGGTGGGAAAGCTGATTGGGATATAATTCGCCAGGTGAAGGAAGCTGTATCAATACCGGTTATTGGCAATGGAGATGTATTTAATGTATATGATGCTATTAACCTAGTCAAAGAAACAGGCTGCGATGGCGTTATGATAGCAAGAGGTGCAAAAGGAAACCCTTGGATATTTTCTCAAATTAAAAGATATTATGCAATGGGAGTAATTGAAGATAAGCCTTTGGTAGAAGAAGTGGTTAAGATGATTTTAACTCACACTAAATTAGCCATTAAGTATAAAGGGGAGTTTACTGCAATGAACCAGATGCGTAAACATATTGCCTGGTATTTAAGTGGTTTTCCTTACTCTTCAAAGATAAAGGCAAAAACAAGTCAAGTGGTAAGTTACAGTGAACTAGAAAATTTACTAGAAGAATATCTAGAGTTAGTAGATGTTTTTGATGGGAAATAAAAATATATAATTACAACTGCTAAGGATTATTATATAGCAATACTTTAAAGAAATAAGAATAAAAAATACTTGATTTTATGTCTAAAAAAGTGTATCATATCAATTAACTGTTAAAATGTGCGCGACAAAGGAACAAAAGTCCACAGGATACGAACAAATTATTTTGACAGATTATTAATCGGAAAGGATTTAGACGATAATGAATAAATTAAGGGTAGGAATATTAGGCGGAACTGGTATGGTAGGTCAGCGTTTTATTACATTGCTTCATAATCATCCATGGTATGAGCTAACAACGATTGCTGCAAGTCCAAGAAGTGAAGGGCAAAGATATGAAGATGCTGTATCTGGTAGATGGAAGATGGAAGAAGCCATGCCGGATTTTGTAAAAGATATAATAGTAAAGAATGTTAATGATGTAGAAGGAGTTTCAAGTGAAGTAGACTTTGTGTTTAGTGCTGTAGATATGTCAAAGGAAGAAATTAAAGATATTGAAGATGCTTATGCAAAGGCAGAGCTTCCAGTAGTATCTAATAATAGTGCTCATAGATGGACACCTGATGTACCTATGGTTATACCTGAACTTAATGCTGATCATTTTGAAGTTATAGAGGCTCAGAAGAAACGTTTAGGAACTAAGAGAGGGTTTGTAGCTGTAAAACCAAACTGCTCTATTCAAAGCTATGCACCAGCTTTATATGCATTAAAAGAATATGGTATAAAAGAGGTTGCTGTAACAACTTATCAAGCTATTTCTGGTGCAGGTAAAACTTTCGAAGATTGGCCAGAGATGATTGATAATGTTATTCCATATATAGGTGGCGAAGAAGAAAAAAGCGAGCAAGAGCCTTTGAAAATATTTGGTAAAGTTGAAGATGGGCAAATTGTGAGTGCAAAAAGACCACTTATCACAGCACAATGTATTCGTGTACCAGTGTTAGATGGTCACACTGCAGCAGTATTTGTTACTTTTGAGAATAAGCCAACTAAAGAACAGATATTAAAAGTGTGGGAAGAATTTGGCGGAAGGCCTCAAGAGTTAGACTTACCAAGTGCTCCAAAGCCATTTATTAAATATTTTGAAGAAGATAATCGTCCACAAGCAAAACTTGATAGAGATTATGAAAATGGTATGGGAGTTACTTTAGGAAGATTACGTGAAGATTCATTATTTGATTATAAATTTATTGGTCTTTCACATAATACTGTTAGAGGAGCAGCAGGCGGCGCCTTGTTAAATGCGGAGCTACTTACTTCCCAAGGATATATTCAAGCAAAGTAATATTTAATGAATAAAGTTTAATAAAAAGCGATTTTAACCGGATAAGGTTTTAAAAAAACGACTTTCCATGAGGAACTATCACCTCTTAGAAAGTCGTTTTACTTTATGTAGTATTAAAACATTTTAATCTTATGATTTTTGTTTGTTATCTCCAAGAGATAGGAGAAAGTTCAGTAAAATACCAGAGATTGCAGCTGAAGCAATAGCGGGTATTTCTATACCAAACATGGGAATCATTCCACCTTCATATGCAAAAGAACCACCTAAGCCAACAATTAGGATAACAGCAATAATTGCTAGGTTTTTGGAGCTAAACATATCTACTTTTTTCTCCATCATTATGGCGATACCTTGAGCAGCGATTACACCAAACAAATAGATAGATAAGCCTCCAATTACTGGAGTTGGAATTGAGTATATTATGTTGATTAGTGGGGTGAAGCAAGAAATAATCATGGTAATAATTGCAGCGGCAATAAGAACTGGCACTGAAAAGTTTTTTGAAATTGCCATAGTACTTATGTTTTCGCCATAATTTGTACCTGCAGGACCACCAATCATTCCGGATACAATATCTCCAACTCCATCACCTACTAGATTAGTCCCGAGCTTACTTGAAATATCATATTTTTTCTTGGAATTTTTCTTCTTTGCCAAGGCATTTACATAAAGATCCAGTTGATAAATATGTGCTGTTGATTCTGGAATTGTTGCAATAGCGATAGGGGTAATTGCTACGGCAGCAGCCAGATTAGGTTTAGGTAGGGTGAAAATAGGTATATTGATTATGCTGTCTGTAATAACTGTATCAAAGATAATAAATTCAAATCCTGTGATTTGACCAATAATAAAGGCTGCGATATAACCCGTAAAAAGACCAAAAAGAATAGGCAGCTGACTAAGCTTACCTTTTAAGTATGTTGAATATAGAATTGTTGAGATTAAGGTTATTATAGCAATCAGCCAAGCCATGCTAGATGCTAGTTCTGCTTGAGCTGGGAGTACGCTTTCTGGAATTACACCTGCATTGGACATTGCGTTTGCTGATAGGGAAAGACCAATAACAATTGCAATGCTACCTGTTACAGTAGGTGGTAAAATTCTTTCTATAAGATCTTTGCCAGAACGTTTAATTATTAATCCTGCAATAATACTTATAAAACCAGATAATACGATACCAAATTGTGCAGCTGCGATTTTGTCGTTAAGACTATAATGTGCGATGGCTTCGGATCCCATTATAGAAGCGATAGCAGCTATATAGGAAAAACTTGAACCATAATAAAATGGTATTTTCTTGCCTGTAACTAGAATAAAGACGAGAGTAGCTAAACCACTTGCAAAAATTGTTGTAGACACATGAAAACCTGTAATTAAAGCGACTAGAACGGTTGCAGGAAACATAACAACAATGTGTTGTAGTGCAAAAAGAATTAGTTCAAAAGCTGGTGGACGTTCATCAGGTAAATAACCTGTTACTTGTCTTTCTGATGTATTCATCTTTGTAACCTCCTGAAATTTTTATTATTATCACACAAATTAAGATGTTTGTAAAGTGAAATCTAAAAAAACAATATTTTCTATAATTATTACTAAATAAAGAAGAAAAAACCATAGTAAATATTTGCATTCTTGTGCATGTAACTCAGCTAATGGGTAAAAATAAGAATAAAACATTGATTTTATGTGAATTTCATTATAATATGAATTATAAAATTAAAAGGAGGAAGTTCTATGAAACTAAAACAAAAAGTATTATTTATAGTTTTTATTCTAGTACTATCTATTGCACTCTACGGATGTAGTGGCGATAAGAACGGTAATGATAATGAACCAACTCCTGCAGCAGATGAGACTCCAGGAGCACCAACTTATGGTGGCTCAGTTGTAGTCGGTATTTTACAGGACCTAGATAGTCTTGACCCACACAAAGCAGTTGCGGCAGGAACTAAGGAAGTATTATTTAATATGTTTGAGGGGCTGGTTAAGCCTGATGAATCTGGTGATTTAGTACCAGCAGTGGCAAGTGAATATAGTATATCTGAAGACGGTAAGGTGTACTCATTTACCCTTAGACAAAATGTAAAGTTTCATAATAATCAAACTGTTACTATAGAAGATGTTATATATTCAATAGATAGATATATTTCATTGAATGAAGAAATTGAACCAGTGATGTCTAATATTATGGCAGTTAACAAAGTTGATAACGAGACAGTTGAGATTATATTGAATGAAACAAACACGGAATTAACAGGATATTTGACAATTGGTATAATTCCAGAGAATTACGATAAAATGGATACCCATCCAATAGGTACAGGACCATTTAAGTTTGAGTCTTATACTCCAATGGGAGGATTAGAAGTAGTTAAGAACGAAGACTATTATATATCTGAATCACCTTACTTAGATGAAGTTGAGTTTAAGGTTATTACTAACACAGATTCGGTTATAATGGATATGCTTTCAGGATCAATAGATATTCTAGCATATCTTACATCTAATCAGGCAGAACAATTGAAAAATGATTTTAATATAGAAGAAGGAAACATGAACCTAGTACAGGGTTTATTTCTCAATAATAAAGTAGAACCATTTAATATTAAAGAAGTACGACAGGCATTATATCATGGAATTGATAGACAAGGTATATTAGATATGGTAGCTGATGGCAAGGGTGAAATAATTGGAACTAACATGTTCCCAGGTTTTGCAAAATACTATAATGGAGATTTAGCAGATTTATATAGTTATGATCCTGAGCTATCTAAGAGTTTACTAAATGAAGCTGGATATGCTGATGGATTTTCATTTACAATTACGGTGCCAAGTAATTACCCATACCATGTAGATACGGCTCAAATAATTGTAGAGCAATTAAAACAAATAGGCCTAGATGCTACTATTAGCCAAGTGGAGTGGGCGACTTGGTTAAGTGATGTATATGCAGGCAGGAATTATGATTCCACTATTATTGGTCTAGATGCAAAATTAGCACCAAGAAATGTTTTGGAAAGATATCAATCTGAAGCTAATGATAATTTTGTAAACTATAATAATAAAGAATTTGATGAAGTGTTTGAAAAAGCAATAAGTACAACAGATGACGGTGAGAAAGTATCATATTATAAAGAATTGCAAGAAATTTTAGCAAATGATGCTGCATCAATTTATATTCAAGACCCATCGTTATTAGTGGCTGTCAATACAAAACTTGGAGGATATACATTTTATCCAGTATATGTTCAAGATATGTCAAAGGTATATTACAAAGAGTAATTTAATTGGCTACCCTTGTAAGCTTAATTTAGTGAGAATTTAGTAAGTTTGGTGAAGTTAGATAAAAGCTTTGATGCCAGGTACTAATACAAACCTGGTACCTACAAACCTGGTACCAGGTACCAAAGCTTTGCCAAAGTTTTACTAAACCCAAAATTCTAGATTAAGGCTGATAAGGGTGGTTTTTTTGCAAAAAGGAGTTGATTATTATTAACTTTATAATAAAAAAGGTTGTGAC
>CAZUDG010000003.1:29820-31730 GCA_964618775.1 uncultured Lachnospiraceae bacterium
TTTTTTGCAAAAAGGAGTTGATTATTATTAACTTTATAATAAAAAAGGTTGTGACTTTGTTTGCTACTCTGATTGTTGTCTCTTTGATTACATTTTTGGCATTTCAAGTTATTCCAGGTGATAGTGTAGTTATTGCCCTTGGTACTAGTGGTGCATCAGAGGAAGCAATTGAAGAAAGACGAGAAGAACTCGGATTAAATGATAATGTATTTGTTAGATATTTCAAATGGTTCAGAGGGGCTATTCAAGGTGAGTTTGGAGTGTCAACCCAATACAAGGTATTAGTTAAAGATTTGCTGCAGACTCGTATTGCAGTTACTTTATGGTTGACTCTTATATCTGTGTTTGTAATAATCTTAACAGCAATTCCTTTAGGAGTTTTTGCTGCTAGCAGGGCAGATAGCTGGGTAGATAGGTTGATAAGCCTTATTACTCAAATAACTATGGCGATTCCGCCTTTTTTTCTAGGTATCATAATAACCTTAGTATTTGGTTTTATCTTTAGGTTGTTTACGCCAGGTAAATTTTACTATCCAGGTGAAGACTTCTCTTTATTTATATCTTTTATGATATTTCCCGCTCTTGCTATTGCTATACCTAAGATAGCAATGGTGGTAAAGTTTTTGAGAAGTTCAATACTGAGACAGTTAGATATGGATTATGTAAGAACAGCAAAAAGTAAAGGTCATACAAAGGCAGGTATAATGTATCGTCATGTATTTAAGAATGCTCTAATACCGGTAATTACATTTATAGCAATGGTAATTGCGGATGTCCTTGCCAACAGTATTATTGTTGAGCAGGTATTTGGTATACCAGGAGTTGGAAGATTACTTGTGATGTCAATATCCAACAGAGATTTTGCAGTAGTTCAGGCTATTGTATTATATATAGTAACCCTTGTTGTGGTTTTAAATTATATAGTTGATATTTTATATCAATACATAGATCCTAGAGTGAGAATAAGTTAGATATATTATAAATAATTCAAGATGATATGACTTTTTATATAAGGAGCATGTAGGTGAAAAAACGAAAGAAAAATATATATTCTATTCTAGGAATAATTATTATCTTATTTGTAATTATATTTGTAATAATGGGAGTAATATGGACGCCACATGATCCAAACGCGATGAATTCGGATCTTAAGGGGATAGCTCCAAATGCTAGCCACGTGTTTGGTACAGATAACTTTGGTAGAGATATTCTAAGTAGAGTTATGGTAGGAGCCAAAACCACATTTATTGTAGCCTTGTTTACGGTAATTATTGGTGCTGGAATAGGAACCATTATAGGTGCTTTAACAGGATACTATGGTGGGATTTTAGATGAAGTATTGATGAGAATTAATGATGGGCTTGCTTCGTTTCCAAGTATTTTACTAGCTCTTGTTTTTGTTAGTTTAATTGGAACTGGAACGTATAACATAATATTGGCCCTAGGTATATTGTTTATACCTAGCTTTGCAAGGATTATTAGAAGTGAATATATTATATTAAAAGGGAAAGATTTTGTTAAGAATGCAAAATTAATGGGGGCAAGTGATTTTAGAATCATGTTCGTCCATATTTTGCCTAATATAAAACCCATATTAATGTCATCTATTACAATAGGGTTTAATAATGCTGTTTTAGCAGAATCCAGCTTGAGCTATTTGAACTTAGGTGTCCAGCCTCCAGATGCAAGTTTGGGAAGGATGTTATCGGAGGCCCAACCCTATTTGTTTACAGCTCCTTGGTATGTTGTTTTTCCTGGCCTTATGATAATTTTGACTATACTAGGTTTTAGCTTACTAAATGAAGTTTAGATAATTGTGAATTCTTTGTAACGGGGCTGGAATTGGGCATGGACAACAAAAACGGGGTTCCGTTGTTGGGGACCACAAAAGTCACCCCTTATTTTGTTGT
>CAZUDG010000003.1:31830-33544 GCA_964618775.1 uncultured Lachnospiraceae bacterium
ACGGTAGAAGAAAAGTGAAGGGCAGATGATTGGCATTTATCTATGAGGGTGAGAGGAGTTTATTATGGATGGTAAAGTTTTAATAGATATTAATAATTTATCTATAGGGTTTCCTGATTTTAAGACTGGGGAAATCAAAAATGTAGTGAATTGTATATCCTTTCAAGTGAAAACAGGTGAAATACTTGGAATGGTTGGAGAGTCGGGATCAGGAAAAAGTATGACGGCTCTTAGTTTAATGGGTCTTTTGCCTAAGAATGCTAAAGTTGATGGTGAGCTTAATTTTGCAAACCAAGATTTATTACAAATAGATTCAGAGAGCCTGCGTTTATTAAAGGGCAGGGAAATGTCAATGATATTTCAGGAACCTATGACCTCTCTTAACCCTTCAATGACAATTGGGCGTCAAGTTGAGGAAATGCTTATCCTTCATAGACCTCATTTAGAGAAGGCAGAAAGAAAAGCTCAGACTATAGATGCCTTGAGCAAGGCGGGATTAAAAATAGAAAGCAATATTTATGTTAAATATCCACATGAATTATCCGGAGGTATGAGGCAAAGAGTTATGATAGCTATGGCTATGATATGCAGGCCGAGACTTTTAATAGCAGATGAACCAACCACAGCTCTTGATGTTACAACTCAATCAAAGATTTTAGAGTTAATACAAGAGTTAAATAAAACTTATGAAACAACAGTAATATTTATTTCTCATGACTTAGCTGTTGTTAAAAAGATGTGCCAAAGGATAATTGTTATGGAAGAAGGTAATATTGTTGAGGAGGGTAATATTAAGAAGATATTTAAAAATCCCCAGCAAGATTATACTAAAGAATTGCTAGAAGCTATGCCTATAATTAATTTAGAATATAACCCAACAGATAATAAAGGAAATAATAATGAGCTTAGCCATAAAGTTTCTTATGAAAAAGCCGATGTATTAGATGAAGGCTTTAACAAAGAGGGTATAAATAGCAGTAAAGATGTAATTTTACAAGTAAAGGATTTAAATGTTTATTATAAGGACAGGAAGGGAATTTTTGGTAAACAGACAAAAAATCATGCAGTAAACAATCTATCTTTGTATGTAAAAAAGGGAGAAACCTTAGGTATTGTGGGTGAAAGCGGTAGTGGTAAATCTACACTAGCCAAGGCAATTGTTGGTATAATAGAAGATTACACAGGTCAGATAACTTTACCAAATATAAAGCCACAGATGGTATTTCAGGATCCATATTCTAGTTTGAATCCTGTTAAGAAGGTTTTTTGGTTATTAGAAGAACCTCTTAAATTACAAACTGACTTAAATAAAGACCAAAGAAAGATTAAGATTAAAGAAATTCTTAAAGAAGTTGGTTTAGATGACAAGTATGTAGATTATTATCTATCTGAATTAAGTGGAGGACAAAGACAAAGGGTTGCAATAGGGGCTGCCCTTATAGTAAACCCTGACTTTATTGTTTTAGATGAACCAGTATCAGCCTTAGATGTTACAGTCCAACATCAAATTATCGGCTTATTAAAGAGATTGAAAAAACAGCACAATCTATCCTATTTATTTATATCCCATGACATAAATGTGGTTTACCAGATATGCGATAGAGTATGTGTAATGTATAAAGGTGAAATAGTTGAGACAACTGAAATAGATAGGCTTTTTATAACGCCCCAACATAAATATACAAAAGAGTTATTAAAATCAATCTTATAATTT
>CAZUDG010000003.1:33644-44200 GCA_964618775.1 uncultured Lachnospiraceae bacterium
TTTACAGCAAGAAAACAGACAATTCATCTATTGAGCTAGATAAATAGAGGAATTATAGCATTATAAAGAAACATAGTAACTACAACTTGTTTTTGTTCTCGCATAGTTTTATTAGTGCTTTTTCAAAATTAACATCCATGTCAAAAGAACGTTTCTTAATGTTGCCAGACCTTTTTCCGGCTCTTCTTTGTTGTTTAGAAATATGCCGCTCAAATAAAAGCTGGTCAATATTCTCATTAGTATAGTATTTTCCATTAAAACTGATAACATAAGCCTCTTTTACTAACGCTAAGGAGGCAACACCATAGTCTCCGGTAACTACAATATCATACTTTTTTATTGAGTTAATTATAGCCAGATCAACAGCATCTGGTCCTTGATCGACTTGAATGACTTTGCTATACTTAGACTCTAAAAAGTGGCTAGTATCAATATAGATAACAACTTCAATGTTGAGTTCCATAGCAACTTTTTCAATGATGCCTTTTACGGGACAAGCATCCCCATCAACTAATATTTTCATGACTAATCTTACCTTTCTTAACAGTTATGTGCAGAGTTTACTCTCATATTAGGTTGTTTTTGAATGAGGAAACATAGCTTGTGTTTATTTATCATTATATTAAAAGATAAAAACAATAAGTACGTATAATAAAAAACAATATGATTATTGGCGTTTAATAGAAACCATCACCCCATATCTTATCATAGATATTAATTAAAAAAAGACCAAATAGAAACAATATTGAGTTGCCTTATTATAGCATTAATGTTTAATCATTCTTCTATTACCTTATAGTAGAATCCTTACCAATGTATTACTATTGAAAAGGTTGCTTAAAACATGTTATTCTAAAATCGTTACAAAACAAACCAAAGAATGAAGGAGGACAATCCTATGAGAAAACATTTTATTTCATTTTTGATTGGATTACTATCGTTAGCAGGTATTTATACAGGAGTAGCAAGTCATGAAAACAAAAAGAGTACTCCACCAGTTGAAATTGAAGAAAATGTCGTAACAGATTATAGTCAATTACAAGACTCAGAAGATGAGTTAGTAAAAGAAACTACTGAAACAAGTACTAAAGAATCAGAAGAAGAGACTATAGAAGAAGATACTAGTGAAACAGAAAATAACAATAACAGCATAGATGAAACAAAAGAAACTGAGACAGAGACCCAAGAAACTAAGCCAGCACCTACGCAGGCAAAGAAGCAAGTGGTAGAGACAAAACCCAAAGCAACTAAGCCAGCCCCGCCACAAACACAAGTGCCAGAGACACAAGCGCCAACTCAGCCGCCAGAGACAACACAAGCACCAACCCAAACCCAGCCACCTGAGACACAAGCCCTTAGTGGTAGTAATGCTAATCAAGTATTACAATTAGTTAATCAAGAACGTGCCAAAGCAGGTCTTTCAGCTTTAGCTGCCAATGGGACGTTGACAAATGCGGCAAATAAACGAGCAACTGAAATAGTTAGTGTATTTGATCATACAAGACCAAATGGTAGTTCTTTCTTTACAGTACTTGAGGAACATGGAGTGAGTATGACAACAGCTGGTGAAAATATTGCTTATGGGCAAAGATCCCCATCAGAAGTTGTAACTGCTTGGATGAACTCCCCAGGACATGCGGCTAATATACTCAATGGAAAGTTTGGTAAGTTGGGCGTAGGGGTTTATGAAACAAATGGAACAATTTATTGGGTACAACTATTCACAAATTAAAAAGTATATAAGTACAATACTATAAATTAAATTATTGATTTACATATATTAGATTTCCACTAAAAAAAATATTCATCGAATATAACAGACCTCCGATACTAGTTTTTATGGTATGGTCCTCATTAAGTAGATCTTGTCTTTTTTGCAAGTCTATTTGACCAGGAACATACCCCTAATGTATCGGAGTTTTTTTATATATGAGTTTTTATGCGATTTTTTATCAAAAGCAATGAAGGGGTAAGGGTTATTCTTATCCTCTAGCATACAAGAGTAATCTGTATAGGCTATAAGAATTCACTTAGGGGAGTTGGACCCTCTAAAAGTGTCCTGCCTACATATAAATTTTGTCTAGAATCTACTAGTACTGACCATTTTATTAAAGAAATACTTCCATTACAAATTTCAATACCAGTTATACACCTAGGATGTACACAAGAACCATCATTAAAATATAAAGAGTCACCTTCTTTTGGAAAAACAGGTCTATGGGTATGACCTACTATCATCATCTGCCCATTTTCCTCTACCCATTTAATTAAATTACGCTCGACTTTACTTCGTGTAGACATATCTGTAGCAGCACTTGTAGGGTTTTTAACTCCTATTAATTCTAAAGGCCTCCATATATAGCGGACCAAAAATCTAGACAATTTCCAAAAAACATCATTGAATAAATCAGCTTGATGACCATGAGTTAAAAAGATCTTTTGTTTTTCCTTGCCATTATATAGTATCAGCCCATTGTAAAACTCTATATCTGAGAATAAAGTAATATCATTATCAATACAGGTATCAGTGCATAAGCTATGAATTTTATCTATATATTTAAAATCTTTTTTTACAATATCATGATTGCCATATAACATATATAGGCGATTTTTATAATTAAATTGTGATAATAACCAGAATATATTATCGTAAGTATCTATTATGGAAGCATAAGACCTGTTTTCCCATAATTCATCCCCGTCTCCAAGTTCTATATAGGTATAACCATTTTCATAATAAAAAGATAATGCGGCAAAATATATATTTTGATTGTGGGCAAAGTTATCTCCCCAATTTCCAAGTCCCCTATGACAGTCGCTCATTATAATTATTCTAGAATCGGAATCAAAAGGTATATATTTTGAAGCATTATAGGTTTGATTTAAGCGCCTTAAGGCTAAATTAGATAGATTCATTTTTAAATAAGCTAATCTAAGTAAGATTTAATGGTATCATAAATACCAAATAGTTGTTTTGGTCTACCTATTTTTACTACTTCCTTAAAATAATCGGGATTTTTTTGTCTTAAGTAATATAATTTATCTATTACACTAGTAAAGGCCTTAGTGGAGTTTTGGTATAGGTCTACATTTTGTTTGTTATTATTTTGCATAATATCTTGGGTAAAACTAGTTCTAGTAAATGGTTGTGTTGAGTAAGGAATATCAAAAACAATATATACGATATTATTTTGAACGGAAAAATCATCTGTAGTGTACCCGGTATCAATCAAGCCATCTGTAAAGGCATCTCTCATAGCTACATTAGGGAAATGGATTTCAATATACATGGTTAACTCATCAGGTTGAGAAAACTCACCTAGGGTAAAACTAGTTAACCACCAATGGAGTCCTTTACGCATTGATAAAACCTTATTATCTTTAACAAGGGAAAATCCAATGTTAAGTCGTTCAGAATCATCGACAGCATTATAAAAAGTACCATTAAATAAACCTGGTATATTTAAAGAATCATCTTTAGTATTATAAACACCAACTTCTGCTCCTGTTGTAATTCCATATTGGCCTTTCCAAAATTCAATTAGCCAATGCTTATCATTATAGTCAAAATATATTGGTTCACAGTCAAAAATCATACTTAAAGTTGGAGCAGTTTCATCATAAAGCTTACAGTAACCAAAGCCTCTTTGCCATGGGTGCATAATCGAGTAGAAATCACCACTATCGGAGTCGTATGCAAATCCGAAGGGCTCTAATTCATCATTTATTGAGATGATCTTGTCAAGGTCTGGTATATTGCTATAATCAGATTCATCCCATCTAGTATCTTTTTCAGCATCTATTTTGCTATCTATAGTACTGTCTCTTGCATTATCTATTCCATCACTTATATTGCTATCTATGGGTCTATCATTTGTATCATCGTTTTTATTGCTATCATTTATTTTTTGACCTAAGTCCCTTATAGTATGAATGCTTTTTATGAGTAAGATAGTTAATACACAAATAAATACCCCAAGTAGAAGCATAATTCCTATAATAAAACCAGAATTTATGGGAAATTGTATATTGGAAAGGTTAAATAATAAACTATTAGAATATGTTGTTATAGATTCTATATAATTCATGTCTATATATATCACTCCTATTATATTAATACTATATAATACTCTAGGAATGGCCTACTTGTTACACTATGAAACAAACAAAAAAGGAATACGGCAGATGAACTTCGCCTATGTTAGTTTATTAAGTCTAACTTAAGACTGTTCAATATATAGCCATATCCCTTATATAAGGAGTTCTATGTCAAATTTTACATAGAACTAAAAGATTATTTTTCCTTATGTTTACCAACCTTATCAGCATAGTTTAATATAACAACAGACAAGGCAACAATAACCATAACTGTAAAGAGTCCTAACATTCCGCTACCCATAATTTCAAGAGCAGCCATAACAGTTTCAGTTTTACTCATATGAGTCTCCTTTCAAAAACATGTCCACGATAGAAAATCAATTATTAAATCATTCCACTTACAACTGCTATAATAACTCCACCAGCAACTGCAGAAGCAATCTGACCAGCAACGTTAGAACCAGCCGCATGCATCAAAATGTGATTAGTAGGATCTTCTTCAAGAGCCATCTTCTGAACAACTCTAGAAGACATTGGGAATGCTGAAATACCTGCACCACCAACCATTGGATTGAGCTTTTCTTTGCGGAACAAGTTGATTAGCTTAGCAAATAAAACTCCACCTATTGTATCAAAAACAAACGCAAATAGACCTAGTAACATAATCATAATTGTTTGAAGTGAAACAAATTGTTCTGCTTGCATACTAAAGGAAATAGTTAATCCAAGTAGTAGGGTAATGGAGTTAGCAAATGAATTTTGTGCAGTTTCAGAAAGACTATTAAGAACTCCACATTCACGAACTAAGTTACCAAACATTAAAAATCCAACAAGAGATACAGACATTGGTGCAATAAAACCAGCAACAAATGTTACAACTATAGGGAAAATTAACCTAGTTCTCTTAGATACACTCTTTGGATTATAATTCATTCTGATACGACGTTCTTTCTTAGTAGTAACCAGTTTGATTGCAGCAGGCTGAATTATAGGAACTAGAGCCATATAAGAGTAGGCGGCAACTGCAATTTGCCCCATGTATTCGGAACCTAAAATCTGTGATACTAAGATAGAAGTAGGACCATCAGCAGCTCCAATCATTCCGATAGATGCTGAATCTACAAGGCTGAAGCCTAATAGTGAAGCAAAAAGGATTGTGATAAAGATACCAAATTGTGCAGCAGCACCAAATAAAAACATTATAGGATTTGAAAGTAATGGTCCAAAATCAATCATTGCCCCGATACCTATAAATAGTAATATAGGTAGTGCTTCTGATGCATCAATACCAACTTCAAACAACCATTGTATAACACCTTGTGTCTCACCAATACCTACCATAGTTTGGTTAAGAACACCACTGTTAGGTAAGTTGACGAGGATTGCACCTAATCCCATAGGCATAAGTAGGGATGGCTCCATGTCTTTTTTGATAGCCAAGTAAACTAGTAAAGCTCCGATGACATACATGATAAGTTGTTGCCATGTTACGGAGCTTATACCTTCGATTAAAAAGTTCATAATTAGAACTCCTTTCGGTAATGTAATATGATATGTAATTATATAAAATATAAAACCATCTAAAGTTAAAGGAAATATATAAAACTTTAGAAGGTAATTAAAAAATAAATAAGAACTCATGAAAATAATATACATCACAAAAACAGATATTATTTCAAATAATACCTAGTTACATTAGCATAAATAAGGGCCCATGTCAATTTATAAATATTTAGTTATTTGGTAAAAAACCTTCAAATATATAAGCATCAAAATTATTATATGCTTTTTTTAATTTATTATTAGAACGTATAGTCCAAGCGAAAGAAGGGGTTTTATAAAGTTTGCGACTTATTTGAAATCCTAATAGATTAGGGGTTTCATGGTCAAATGCAATAAAATCAGGTCTTGTAAAAAAATTAAAAGATAAATTCTGAAGTAAAAAATTTAATATAAAACCATGATTATTATCATCTTCCTTGTTATATAGATATTTAGCGGACAATTGGCCTCTAATTATAGAGGGTCTGTTTGACTTATACCAAAATAATACTAAGGGGTTGAATGATTCAATACAATATGGCCCATAATAATAATCAAGCATTTCTTGAACATGTTCACATATATTTGTATCCATCTTACCAGTTTTATATTCAATAATAAGAGGAACCTTCCCATCTACTAATGATAAAACATTCTCTAAAGTTGGAATAGGCTCATTAGAATCCTTTAATGTATATTTGCTAAGATCATCAAAAGTTAAATCCTTAATATGCAAGTTAACACCACACATTCTCTCTAATGTGAAATCATGAAAAACGACAGGGACATTATCCTTTGTCAACTGAATATCCAGTTCGATTCCATAGTTATGTTTTACTGCAAGATCAAAGGCAGAATATGAGTTCTCAGGAATATCCTTATTATTATGTAATCCTCTGTGGGCGAAATATTTGCCAGAAAAGTCCTTTAAGTCTTTCCTATTAATAATTTTGGGCATAATGGCTATTATATAAATGAAGATTAAAATTAATGATACTATTATTATATATTGCATAAAATTACTCCTATAATCTCATTATTGAAGGCTCAAATTAAAATATTCATATAAGACTATATCATATTTGTATATTTCGGGCAATTATAACTTATTGAGACAATCGGAAAAGTGAACTGTAAGTTTAATGATGTAGATATAAGTCGAATATTTGGAAAGGATAGGAACGCTTGTCGAACGAAAATGCTTAATAATATGGATATATTATGATATAATTGCTAATATAGGAGGCACAACATGTTGATAATAGTAATGGAAAAACCACAATATCTATGAAATAATTGTTTATATATAATAGGATAGCTGTATTGAACTATACTGACAAGATAGGATAATTTTTGTTAGAAGATTACAAATGTAAAAATGAAATTATATTACTAGGAAGGATATAAGATGAAGAAAAGGACAAAGTTAAAACTAAAGCAGGCTCAAATGAAGATAAATATTTATAAGCTATTAATAGGAATTATGGTTGAAGGTGGAACAAAATTATCATCTCCTATATTATTAGACCTAAATAGGGAACTTGAAAAGTATGTTTTTAAAACAATTAAATTAGGGAAACAATTGAAATTTCTGGAAAGAAAATCCGATTTATACACCATAATCTTTAAATGATATATATGTTTATAGTATGTGAATAATATGCATAAAACATTATTGACAAAAAATAAGTCAGGTGTTAAAATTGTTCAAGGTAATAAGGTACAAAATGTATTATAATGCTTCTGATAGGTTTATAGTATAAATTGATACTTGTCCTATCCTTAGTATTAGGCTCATGTATAGTATAGACTGTACTTGGGTCGTTTTTAATGTAATAGATAATTTAGATTGATTGGTATGCCTTATTATGGCAGACAAAGCGGTGTTGAAATATAATACCATTATATTACAGGAGGTATTAAATGAGAGAATATTTACAACCTAGTAGCCAGGTCTTAGGTGAGTTAAAAACCAGTGAAGATGGGCTAACTACCAGTGAAGCAAATCAACGACTAGAGGAAAACGGTAAGAACAAACTAAAAGAAGCTGAAAAAGTTTCTTTGTTAACACGTTTTTTAAATCAAATTAAAGACCCAATGATAATTATCCTTATAGTAGCGGCAGGAATATCTGCAGTTACTTCCGTTTATGCCAATGAATCATTTGCAGATGTTATAATAATATTAGCGGTAGTTATTATTAACTCAGTACTTGGTGTATACCAAGAAAGCAAAGCTGAAAAAGCAATAGAAGCATTGCAGAAGATGACAGCGGCCACATCACAAGTTATCCGTGATGGCAAACAAATTGAAGTGAAAAGTGAAGAATTAGTAGTAGGGGATATAGTTGTTTTGGAAGCAGGAGATTCAGTTCCTGCAGATGGAAGAATTCTAACCAATGCTAGTATAAAAGCTGAAGAATCTGCACTAACAGGTGAAAGTGTTCCAGTTGATAAACTAACTAAAGAATTAGTACTTGGTAATGAGAAGGATATTGCCCTAGGTGATCGTAAGAATATGGTTTATATGGGTACAACTATTGTTTATGGCCATGGAACTGTTGTTATAACAGCAACAGGAATGGATACTGAGATGGGTAAAATTGCAGATGCAATTACTCAAGCTAAAGAACAAGAAACACCGTTACAAATTAAATTGAATGAATTAAGTAAAGTGTTAACATGGTTAGTTTTAGGTATTTCAGTATTTATCTTTTTATTAAGCCTATACAGACAATATCCAAACATAACAGGTGAAGGTGTTTTAAATGTATTTATGTTAGCAGTTTCATTAGCTGTTGCAGCTATACCTGAAGGACTTGCTGCCGTAGTAACAATAGTTTTATCTATTGGGGTTACCAAGATGTCAAACAGAAACGCAGTTGTAAGAAAGTTAACAGCTGTTGAGACACTAGGAAGTACAAGTGTTATTTGTTCTGACAAAACAGGTACTTTAACACAAAACAAAATGACAGTAGTTGATCACTATGGTCATGATGAGAAATTGCTTGCAAGAGCAATGGCAATATGTAATGATGCTCGTTTAAATGATGATAATGAAGCTGAAGGGGAACCTACAGAAGCTGCTCTTGTTAATTATGCCTATAAATTAGATATTGTTAAAGAAGATATAGAAAAAGCTAGCCCTCGTGTTGGAGAGGCTCCATTCGATTCTGGCCGTAAACTTATGAGTACTATAAACAAAATTGATGATAATAATTTTGAACAATATACAAAGGGAGCACCAGATGTATTAGTTTCACTTTGTACAACATACTGGGATGGAACAAGTGCACAACCTTTAACAGATGAAATTCGTAATGAAATTATAGAAGCAAACAAGAATCTTGCGAGTCAAGCACTTCGTGTTCTTGCTGCAGCTACAAAGAAGTGGGACGAGTTACCGGAAGACCAAACTCCTGCTAATTTAGAAAAGGACATGTGCTTTGTTGGCTTAACAGGTATGATTGATCCAGTTCGTCCAGAAGTAAAGCCAGCAATTGATGAATGTAAGCAAGCAGGAATTCGTGCGGTTATGATAACAGGTGATCACCAAGATACAGCAATAGCTATAGCTAAACAATTAGGAATACTTGAAGATGCATCTGAAGCGATTACAGGCCAGCAACTAAACGAAATAAGTGATGAACAGTTAGCAATAGATATAGATAAATATTCAGTTTATGCTCGTGTTCAACCAGAACATAAGGTACGTATAGTATCTGCTTGGCAGAAAAAAGATAAAGTTGTTGCAATGACTGGTGATGGTGTAAATGATGCTCCATCTATAAAGACAGCGAACATTGGTATTGGAATGGGTATTACTGGTACAGATGTTACTAAGAATGTTTCTGATATGGTACTTGCAGATGACAACTTTGCTACTATTGTTGCAGCGGTTGAAGAAGGTCGACGTATTTATGATAATATAAGAAAAGTAATTCAGTTCTTATTAGCATCTAACTTGTCAGAAGTACTATCAATCCTTGCTGCTACCTTATTTGGATTTATTATTTTAAGACCAACACATTTATTATGGATCAACTTAATTACTGACTCTATACCAGCTATTGCTCTTGGAATGGAAGATGCTGAATCTGATTCAATGAATCAACCACCTCGTGATGCAAAAGAAGGTGTATTTGCTAGCGGTTTAGGGTTCGACTGTTTATGGCAAGGTACAATGGTTACAGTGTTAACTGTTGCTGCGTATTTTATTGGACATTATATTGAATCCGGTATATGGGAAGTAGCACAAAGTGAAGATGGAATTACAATGGCTTTCTTAACCCTATCAATGTCAGAAATGTTCCATTCACTTAATATGAGAAGTAGAAGACAATCAATATTTAAACTTAAAACTCATAATAAATATTTATATTTTGCAATAGCAGCATCATTTGTATTAACGACAATGGTTATATATGTACCATTCTTAAGTAATGCATTCCAGTTCCAACCAATTTCTCTAATTGAGTATGTAGTGGCTATGGGTCTTGGAGTAACTGTTATTCCTATAGTTGAGATAGTTAAGTTTTTCCAAAGAAGATATGAAAGATAAAAAGGAATGTCTGTACAATAAATAATTATTAAATTAGTATGTGTAAGTATTATATAAAAATAGTCCCCATAATGACCTTCATCATTATGGGGATTATTTTTATATGCGAGGCAAATCATTACGAAAATTAGAAAAGAAGCCTTAGGCTTCTCTGTGAGCTGGGCTACAAGGATTCGAACCTTGAAATACTGGAGTCAGAGTCCAGTGCCTTACCGTTTGGCGATAGCCCATTATATAATAGTGGTTTTAAAGACTCCATGTAACTGATAGAATGATGGATTATATATGTGTTACGATAGCAATTATAACAAATATAATTTAACAATACAAGAAGATTTTGTGTGGAATCTTAAGTT
>CAZUDG010000004.1:0-5526 GCA_964618775.1 uncultured Lachnospiraceae bacterium
CTCTTAATCAGGCTGCCCAGGGTTCGAATCCCTGGAGGCGCATTTGTAAGGTTCCGATTCTGGAGATTAGCTCTGGGGTTGGGACTTTTTTTGATTATTTTTAGGCTCTATTATTAATTATTACATAGCTACTATATTATTCTTTCCCATATTAATTCCCCATATAATTAAACAATCTCAAAGTTTATCTATTTAATTCCATCGTACTTTAATTAATTCGAGTACTTTAATAAAGAACATATTTGTGGATTTTGTGACTTCACTCTGTGTATTGACTTTTACATTATAACAAGTAGCTGATGTCATATCTAGTTGAGTTATGTTTATTTTACTAGTAATATTAGATTTTACGTTCAATCCCTTAAGTGAACATTTGTATAAAAACGATAATTATTACTAAATTAATATTGCAAACACTTTCAATTAATAATACAATTTATTTACAAGTTATGATAAATAGGCCCATAATATGGCAGTCTAGGTTTTAGAATTATTGTATAATGTAAAGGAGTTTTTAGACCCTTCCAAAGTGGTAAATATAAATAATAATGAAAAGGAGATGATAAAATGAAAGAGCTATATGATAAATTACTAGTATTTTTAATTAATGAAGACAAAGAAAATGCAGTAAAAATATGTATGGATTCTCTTGAGAATAAAGATGTGTCTGTAGCAGATCTTTATGAAAAAATTCTTGGCCCTAGTTTAAATGTAATAGTAGATGTTTACCCAGATGAAGAAGATTTAATATGGAGAGAACATGTCAGAAGTGGCATTATTAGAAGTATCATTGAACTATCTTATACTTATGTTTTAAAGGAAAGAAATGAATGGGGTAATTACAATAAAGGAAAGGTAATTGTAATGTGTCCAGATTTCGAGGACCATGAACTAGGAGCAAGAATGGTAGCTGATTTTTTCACTATAGCTGGATATGAAACTACATTTATAGGGGCTAAAACTCCCCGTAAGACATTGCTAAAGGCTATTGAAATTATATCTCCAAATTACGTTTCTATTAGTGTTACAAATAATTTTAATTTAGTTTCAACTCGTAAGATTATTGAAGAAATTAAAAGAGTTTCTAACAAAAATATAAGAATTTTACTAGGAGGAAGAGCTTTTAGCTCTAATCCAGATATTTATAAAGAAATAGGTGGAGATTATCTGCTTCATAGTTCACAAGATATTATCAACTTAGAGAAAGGGGTTGATTGATTTGAAATTAGCTCTTGATATAGCAAGAAGATTCCTGAAATCAAGTAAAAGCCAAACATTACTAATCATACTAGGAATTGCCATAGGGGTTTCAGTTCAAGTATTTATAGGTTCATTAATAGATGGCCTTCAAGTTTCTCTTGTAGATAAAACAATAGGAAGCTCATCCCATATTACTATAAGCCAAGAAGAGGATAAAGAATACATAACAGATTATGATGAATTAGTCGAGGATTTAGAAGAAGATAATAGGTTTACAGCAGTTTCAAAGTCATTTGACTCTCCAGGCTATATTAAGTCTCAAGAAGAATCAAGCTCAGTACTCATGAGGGGATTTGAATTTGAGGCTGCAAATGATATTTATAGCTTTGGAGAAAAACTCATAGAAGGTAGTCTTCCTTCAAGTGATAATGAGGTTATTATTGGTAAGAACTTAGCTGAGAGCCTAGGTTTAGGGATTAGTGATAAAATAGTATATACAACATTTGATATGAAAGAAGCAGATATTAAAATAGTTGGTATATTTGATTTAAGAGTATCAAGTTTGAACAAATCTTGGATAGTTACTGAATTAACTACAGCTCAAAAAATTTATAACCAAGAAGATAAGATAACTTCCATAGAGACTCAGGTTAGTGAAGTGTTTGATGCAGATATTATAGCAGACAGTTTGAAACACGACTTAGATAAATTAAATTTAATTTCAGCTAACTGGAAAGTAGAAAATGAAGAATTATTATCAGGACTAGCAGGTCAATCAGCTTCTAGCATTATGATACAGGTATTTGTCTTGTTGGCGGTTTTATTAGGTATAGCATCTGTACTTGCTATTTCAGTTGTACAAAAGTCAAAACAATTAGGAATCTTAAAAGCAATGGGAATTAAGGATAAAATAGCTAGTCAAATATTTCTTTTTCAAGGTCTTATACTAGGGACAATAGGAGGGATAATAGGGGCATTTTTAGGAGTGGGTCTTTCCTTTGGGTTTTCAAATTTTGTTAAGAATCCAGATGGTTCTGCTTTAGTCCCATTCTATCTAGATATGGAGTTTATAGTTATATCTGTAATAATAGCTATTATTGCGTCAACCTTAGCGGCTCTTATTCCTGCAATAAACTCGTCAAAACTTAATCCGATAGAGGTGATAAAAAATGGCTAACATACTTGAACTTAAGAATATTAATAAAATTTATGGTGAAAAAGTCAAGACCCAGGTTCTTTATGATGTAAACTTAAATTTTGAAGAATCATCATTTAACTCAATTATAGGAGAATCAGGTAGTGGTAAATCCACATTGATGAATATTATTGGGACTTTGGACAAGGCTACCAGTGGCGATGTTGTAATAGATGGTAAAAATATATCTAATATGAATAAAGATCAACTATCAGTTCTGCGTAATGAAACTATTGGATTTATATTTCAGTTTCACTTTTTACTTCCAGAGTTTACTGTTTTAGAAAATGTACTAATGCCATATAGAATTAAAAATGGTAATGTGGATAAAGTTGGAATGGATAGAGCTAATGAACTAATTGAAATTGTTGGTTTGTCAAAGGTAAAGAATAATCTTGCAACAGACATTTCTGGAGGTCAACAACAAAGAGGTGCTATAGCAAGAGCCTTGATAAACAATCCCAGAATCATACTAGGAGACGAGCCAACAGGAAATCTAGACTCTGAAACTACAGAGACAGTATTTAATCTGCTAAAGGAGATTAACAAAACATATAAATCTACTTTTATTTTAATTACTCATGATAAGAAAGTAGCTGAAAGAGCAGATAGAATAATTGAGATAAAAGACGGAAGAATAAACATGGATATAAGTAATACGTCTATATAGTCAGTTTTCAGGTTATATATGCTTTCACATAATTAGGGTGCTTATAAAAGCGGATTACCAATATCTATTTTGATTAGAAAGTTGGCAGTAGACGAAGTTAAAAGATCATTGGAGGACTTAAAATGAGTATAGGTTATGCCTGCCTAATAGTTGGAGGTTTAGGAACAAAGCTTAGAACATGTCGAGAAAAAAATGCTACTTATAAGGTTCTATCAGACCTAATTAGTTCAAACTTAGCTGCCTTAGACACAATGTTAGATTACAATATAGAAAATGAAATAAAGCTTTTTCGTATTAGTTCTGATATGATTCCATTTGCTTCCCATCCAGTGAATACAGTTAAGTGGTGGGAGGAATTTAGCCTAGAATTAAAAGAATTAGGAAAAAAAGCATTATCTAACAATATAAGACTCTCAATGCACCCTGGACAATACACAGTATTAAATTCACCTAATGAAGAAGTAGTAGCGAGAGCAGTTAAAGATTTATCTTATCATGCTAGATTCATGGATTCATTAGGGCTGGGTAAAGACCATAAGATTATTCTTCATATAGGTGGTGTTTATGGAGATAAAACTAAAGCAATCCAGCGTTTTACCAGCAATTACAAAACATTGGATAAGAATATAAAGGAAAGACTTGTTATAGAAAATGACGATAAACAATATAATATAAATGATGTTCTAACCATTGGTTTGGCTGAAGAAATACCTGTAATCTTTGACAACCTTCACCATAAAATAAATTTAGACATGACCCATACAGAAACTGAATGGATATCTTTATGTCAAGCTACATGGAAAAAAGTAGATGGTTTTCAAAAAATTCATTATTCACAACAGGACACAGACAAACGCCCAGGTTCTCATTCACCAACAATAGAACTAGAAGATTTTATGCAATTTTATGATAAACTTATGGACAAAAATATTGACATTATGTTGGAGGTTAAGGATAAAAACCTATCTGCCATAAAGTGTATAAATGCTATTGCCACTCAGAAAATAAACCGTTTAGAAAAAGAGTGGGCTCGTTATAAATACTTGATTTTGGAGCATTCACCACAAGCATACAAAGAGATAAGGCAGCTATTGAAAGACAAAAGTGTATATTCTGTTATAGACTTTTATAAACTGATAGATGAGGCAATGAATAACCCTGTTACAAGTGGAAATGCTATAAATGCAGCCTTGCACGTGTGGGGCTATTTTAAAGACTCATCTGATAAAAAAACAAGAATGAGTTTTGAAAAAATGATTAATAAGGTAAGTATGGGAGAATCAGCAATTCCTATTAAGCGCTTACTTTGGACCTTAGCCAAGGATCAGGAAGAAGAATATTTATTGGATTCCCTATATTTTATGAACATGGTATAACGAAAAAAGGATTTATTAGGAGCAGGGAAATGAAGAACACGGGTAACGCTAGACCAATTAAAGTATTCAGACATACAATACTACTTGGAATACTTGCAAGTCTTTCCCATTTTGCATATGAAATAAGTGGAAAAAACCCAGTTGTAGGATTATTTAATCCAGTAAATGAAAGTATATGGGAACACCTCAAGTTTATGTTTTTTCCTTTTATAATATGGTGGATAATAATATATAAGATGAATAGCAATAAATACAAAATATCTTTCCAAACATGGATTTTAAATGCTTCTATTTCATTATTTGTAGCACCCTTATCAGTTATTTTTCTTTATTATGGTTATACAGGTACTACTGGATTTGAATCTGGCTTTATAGATATCTTTATTGCATTTATATCTTATTTTATTGCACTATCCCTTGCATCTCATTTATTAAATTATTTAGAACCTAGTAAGTGGGCAACTATCACATTAGTTGTTTTAATTGTTATAGTAACCATCATGTTTATTGTTTTTACAGATAACTCACCGGATTTCCCAATCTTTTATTATTAAGAATAGGTAGCCAAGGAGCATTGAATCTTGTATTGTACAAGACTCAGTCCTTTTAGTTTATTATTATAATTATAAAAATCAATATAAAATATTGATTTAAATCAAGGTTTTTACATAGATAATCGTATATATTAGATTTATAAGTGGATTTTTGAAAAAATAAAAAATGTAATTATATATATAATAAGAGGAGGCTACAATGAATAAAAATAATAAATTTGATAAAGATAGAGCAGGAAAAGAAAGAGAAAACCGAAAGTTATTACTTAAATCATACATCAATAGACTAAGTCAGGGTGAAAATCTAGATACCGTTCGTGAAGAATTTGTTAAAAATTTTGAGCATGTTGAAGCATCAGAAATTGCCATAGCTGAACAGGAACTTATTGAGTCTGGTGTCCCCATAAAAGATGTCCAAAGATTGTGTGATGTTCACTCTGCCCTTTTTCATGGTAAGACCCGTGAAGAGCAAATAATAAATGCCGAAAAAGCTGTCGCTAGCTCCTTTGAAAAGAAAGCTAAGAAAGAAGA
>CAZUDG010000004.1:5626-7223 GCA_964618775.1 uncultured Lachnospiraceae bacterium
GGTGACATAGACAAGCTTCAGGAAGACCTGAAAGATTTGCGTCTAAACCTAAGCGCTCACTACTCAAGAAAAGGCGACATTATATATCCATTGCTCAATAGGACCTACGGCTTCTCAGGCCCATCCGATGTCATGTGGGGAGTTGACGGTGAGATTCGCGATGATATTGCAGCTATCGTTGGCTTAGGTACAAAACTTCCTGATTTTGAAGAAAAGCTTGAAAAAGTTTTGACTCGAGCAGAAGAGATGGTTTATAAAGAAAACAATATTCTTTTCCCTCTGTGTGCCGATAAATTCTCCGAAGAAGATTGGATGAGGATCTACTTTGAGCTTTCTGAATATGATAACTTCTTAGAAGAGGGATACCAGGTATGGCATCAAGCTGAAGAAAAACGTGAGGAATTAAAGGTTATTGGTGGTAAGCTGGCTAGGGACCGTCGAGAAGAAGTTGATATGAAACAGGATATAGTACTTGGTTCAGGTCATATGACTGTGGAACAAATTCTAGGCGTCCTCAACACTATTCCTATGGAGTTGACCTTTATCGATGATGAGGATACAAACCGATTTTTCTCAGACCACACCCCATTGTTCAAACGTCCAGATATGGCTATTGGTAGAGATTTTCACTCATGCCATCCACCTAAGGCAGCCCGCCTAGCTGGTAGTATTATTGAAGAATTCCGTGCTGGTAGTAGAGATAAATATGAGTTTTTCAGATATCTTAATGATAAACCAGTCTACATCCGATATTTAGCCGTAAGAGACGAAAATGGCAAGTATTTAGGAACCTTGGAAGCAGTAGAAGAACTAGACTATGCAGAGAAACATTTCACTACCAGGAAAAGAACCGATACTAATTTATAAGCCAAACTAATCTAAATACCAGACAAATAAAAGATAATATAAATAGAAAACCAGTAGCTCGCCCTCAAGCTCAATCTGAGGCTAAGCTACTGGTTTTGTCTTGAAAAAAACTAATAATTCTCAAGTCATTACTTTCATACTTTCAAAACTCGTATCCTATGTTAAGAAGTACATTTGGTATTATACATACAGTTTCAAATGGTTTCAACAAAAATATTTGTACATGGGTCAATATCTAATACAATTCATATCTTATTAATAATAAATACTTTTTATTTGATAAAAAGTTTATGAATTGAGGACAACATGAATTTTGTCATTGAACCTAATTTATCAAATATTATTCTAATATTATTAGCAATTATGTTAATTAACTTATTGTTATATGAAAACAATATCGGATTAAATTATATTATTCCAGCTACTGTATTTTTAATGTTTGTAGCTATTATAGAACCAGCTCCAACAGATTTACTATTCATCTCTATATTAACATTTTTTATAAAAGTGAAGGCATTTTCAAAAGATAAGTATCTTAAAATGAGACATGTAATTTGGATATTGTTGCTATACCTGTTAGTAGCAGGCTTATCAATGTTTAATATAGAAAATAAACATGCGGGTGTTCGTTATTATGGAATTTCAGGGTATTTAATAATATTTTGTTTAATTATCTATTTATATACAGACAAGGATAACTATATTACAATACTGCGTGCCTTTGTTGCTT
>CAZUDG010000004.1:7323-9729 GCA_964618775.1 uncultured Lachnospiraceae bacterium
TGCTTATTTAATACCTGGTATTCTTCTGCTAGTTGGAGATTTAAAAACTAAGGTATTATTCCCTTTTAAGGAGAAAGAAGAAAAGAATAGAAGTTTTTTGAAATACTTAAATATACAGGTTTTATTTAACTTATTTTTAACAGCTATTTTAATAACTGGCATTATTATTGCCTTTTCTAGAGGGGCATGGGTATCTCTTGCAGTGGGAATTTTTGCTTTATTTATATTAAATATAAAAAAGATTAATCTAGAAAAGTTCGTTATCCCATAATAAAGTATTTGAATATTTAGATTATATAGATATATACATTCAACCTAGCAAAACAGAAGGTTTACCGCGTGCTTTAATTGAAGCCATGAGTAGAGCGTGTCCTTCCTTTGGAAGCTATACAGGTGGGATACCAGAGCTATTAAATAAAGAAACCACATTTAAAACAGGATCGGTGGATCAAATCTGTGATTTGTTAATGAATATAAATAAAGAAATAATGATGAATCAAGCTAAAATAAATTTCAATAAAGCAAAGGAATATGATGGAGCTCGTTTAGATACAAAAAGGAATAGTTTCTATGAAATATTTATTGCTAATTTATAACTTACTAAAATATAAAGACCTATTAAGAAAGAATGATATGTTCCTTCTTAATAGGTCTTTTAATTATCTTTCTATATTATCCGCATAAACGGCCATGGCATCACGCATAAATGCCGCCAAGCCTTCCCCAAATTGATCAATGTTTTTAGTGAATCTCTCATCATATACATAAACTTCCTTTACTTTCATTTTGTATCATTCCCTTCATTAACAATAATAAATGATAACGTTACGTGAGAGTCAATAGAAAACTAATTATAAAAGAAAACTTTTTAATTTCATAGCTCTTAATTTATAGTGAATTAAAGAGGCTAGTATGATATATTAAAGAGTGTCATATACAAAATGAAAACGTACATAAAAGACAGGAGATAGGTGACAGATGGAAACCTCAGCAAATTTAACTAAGGGGAATATCGTAGAGTCAATGTTTAAGCTTGCCTTACCTATAATGGGGACAAGCTTTGTTCAGATGGCATATAGTTTAATAGATATGATATGGGTAGGAAGACTAGGGACAGGGGCGGTAGCAGCTGTTGGTACTGCAGGATTTTTTACTTGGCTAGCCAATGCATTTATTCTTATACCCAAGATAGGTGCAGAGGTAGGAGTGGCACAATCTACAGGTCGAAATGACAATAAAGAGATTAAAAGCTATGTGAGGAATAGTATACAGATGGTTATAGGTCTTGCCTTGCTTTATGGACTTATACTTATTCTATTTCGTAAAAGTCTCATTGGTTTTTTTAATCTAGGAGATGAAGAAATTGTTAAGTGGGCAATTGATTATCTTGTTGTTGTTTCTATTGGGTTTGTGTTTTTCTTTATAAATCCTATTTTCACGGCAATATTTAATGGGTATGGAGATAGCAAAACTCCTTTTATAATAAATTCCGTTGGCTTAATAATAAATGTAATACTTGATCCATTGTTAATTCTGGGAATTGGCCCTTTTCCAAGACTTGAGGTAATTGGAGCGGCAATAGCCACAGTTATTGCTCAAATGATAGTTACATTAATATTTATTATTAAAGCAAAAAAGACTCCTATACTTTTTTCAGGTATTAATATATTTAAGAAACCAGACCTTGACCATACTCACAGAATTACTAAACTAGGTCTACCAGCAGCTTTACAAAGTGGACTTTTTACAATTATTTCAATGGTTATAGCCAGAATAATAGCACAGTGGGGGCCAACAGCAATAGCAGTTCAAAAGGTAGGCTCACAAATTGAGTCAATATCTTGGATGACAGCTGGTGGATTTCAGACAGCTATGGGTGCATTTGTTGGACAAAACTTTGGTGCAAAGAAATGGGAAAGGGTTAAAAGAGGCTATATTGTAGGTATGGTGATTGTTTCTATAATTGGAATATTAGCAACCCTTCTATTGGTCTTTGGGGCAAGACCACTTTTCACAATTTTTATTCAAGAGGAAGAAGCCATAAGACTTGGAATTGATTATCTTATAATACTAGGGTATTCACAGTTCTTTATGTGCATAGAAATAACAACTGCAGGGGCCTTTCATGGACTTGGAAAAACAGTCCCACCATCTATTGTTAGTATTTCCCTTAACCTACTTAGAATCCCTGTAGCTCTAATATTATCAGCTACTAGCCTTGGTTTAAATGGAATTTGGTGGGCCATTAGCATTTCTAGCATGTTTAAGGGACTTATAATAACAACATGGTTTAGTGTCCTATTAAAAAAGAACAAAAGAATAAGAGCCAATTAACTGGCTCTTATTCTTATCCAAGTAAGGTTATAAGATAATGGGAGAGGTGAAAATGACTAGTGGTAAAATGTC
>CAZUDG010000004.1:9829-43352 GCA_964618775.1 uncultured Lachnospiraceae bacterium
CCAAGTAAGGTTATAAGATAATGGGAGAGGTGAAAATGACTAGTGGTAAAATGTCATGGAATTACATTCATAACAATATCAGGGTTTTTAGATAAGAGTATTTATAATAATATTTTAAGCTTTACAGAAATTGAAAGGATTCAAACCACAATAATCAAGCAATTAAAAGAGAAAAATAAAAATCGCCAGAATATGATTACCATGAATCATATTCTGGCGAAAAATAATAAAATTTATAATTTCTCATAATTGATTTTTAATTATTAATTGATTTTTAATTACTTATCTGTATTAAAATTAATACTGTTATCAGATCAATATAAAAAACGAAACTCTTACATTAGACTATGTTAAACAAACCCTATAAGCTTGTATACCCACCCTGGATAACGATTGCATCAAGTTTGCGACCTGCACTACACATATCACAATCAGACGTTTTATACATTGCATAGCCAGGAATATCATCTGTTGTAAATAAACTATTAACTTTGTCGTCTAAATCTTTAGGTTCAGTATTAAATAAAGTAGAAATGCCAACTAAGTTAGCACCATAATAATCAAGTACTTCCTTTGCAGCCCGTAAAGTTGTTCCGCTAGATACAGTTGTAACTAATAGTAGAACACGTTGTCCTGTAATCAATTTCTGTAAATTACTTTGAAATGTTAATTGTCTATTAACGTTATTCATAGGTTTTACTACATAAACATCTTTACCTTTATTCACTATCCTTAATTCATCTTTAGTAAGTTCATCTGCCAAATATGCACCAATTAGTTCGGTTCCCTCCATACAAACTATAGTATCAACAAATGTCTTTGTAATATAAGGGAATGCTAGTTCTCTAGCCACTTTTTTTGCTAGGGTCGCATTAGTTTTTAGATTGTCTAAATCAAGATAATGGGAAAGGTGGAAATGATTAGTTGTAAAGTGACCAGGATATACATCAATAGAGATATCTGAGTTTCTAGGATATGGAATTGAAAAAGCTTTACTGTTCATACTCATTCTCCTTTACTAAATAGAATACAGTTACTTGTACGGTTATGTGGATATAAGCTAGAAGGCTTATATTAATAGCATACCGTAGTAAGAGGTTAAAAGGATACTAAGCTATTAAATAGTGTTGTTTTTCTTAATTTAATATTACCATAATTAATGCTTATATACAATAAAGTAAATATAAAATTTATAAAAGAAGTCTAAATATAGTTTTTAAAACTTGATTTAGGTCAATTCTTTAATTAAAGCTATTTGTTATAATGAATCTAGAATCAAAAAAACAGAAATTAAAACTTAAAAATAAAAACAAGAAAGAAGGAAATAATATGTCAAACAAATTATCATTTAATGAAGTAAAAGAAAATCATTTACCACTATTAGAACAATATGTTCCAGTAGTAGCTAGGGTTCATGGTGGAAGTCATCCTGAGTTCCATGATGTTCATAAGGCATATGACTCTTTAGTAGAGAAGGTTAATCAAGCGGGATCTGCTAAACCAGCTGCAGACGAAGATTTTAGCCAATTACGTGAGATAACTAGCAACTACACAGTACCAAGTGATGTATGTGAAACTTATGAAGCGGTCTATAATATGCTATCAGATTTAGATAAAGCTTATTCAGCAGATTAATATTTATATGGAATTGAAAAATCTCCAGAAGGTAGAATCATAAATTAAGACAGCTTTCTGGAGATAAATTTTGAAAGACCTTCAATTTGAAAATTCCATTCTAAGAACCAATATTATTAAGATTATAATTAATATTGATTCTTAGAATGTTAATATAGATCCCCTTCAATAATAAATAATAAATAGAAAAATTAACATAAAAAGATTTTAAAACTTGATTCGAGTCAATTATTTAACTTAAACAACTTGATATAATGTAGTTAGAATCAAAAATGAAAAGTGAAAATAAAATTAAAAAAGAAATTATAAGTTAAGGAGAAGATTAAAATGCAGAGATTTATATTAAGTAAGAAGAATCCAATAACATTAATAAGTGCGATCTTGCTTGCAATTGGATATTTTAGTAGATTTGTATTACACAACACTGACATAACTAATGTAGCATTTATAATAGCGGGTATTATCGGGTTTTTACCTATTGGAATTCAAGCATACCAAGCAGTAAAGGTAAAAGTTATTAGTATTGATCTGCTAGTTACTATCGCAGTTCTTGGTGCCTTTTATATAGGTGAGTATGAGGAATCAGCAGCTGTAACCTTCCTATTCCTCTTTGGTGCTTATCTAGAACAAAGAACATTAAACAAAACTCGTTCAGCAATTAAAGAATTAACTGAAATGGCTCCAGAAACAGCCTTAAAACAAATGGAAGATGGCGAGTTTGAAGAAGTAGATGTATGGGATGTAGATGAAGGAGATATTCTCCTTGTTAAAACAGGTGCTAAAGTACCAGTTGATGGAACAGTTTTAGTTGGTCAAGGCAATATTAATGAAGCAAGTATAACAGGAGAATCCCTTCCAGTTACTAAAGAGATAGATTCAGGGGTTTATGCTGGAACGATCTTAGAGAATGGAACTATTCAAATTAGGGCTGACCGTGTAGGCGAAGATACGACTTTTGGTAAAATTATCGAATTAGTTGAAGAAGCACAAGATTCAAAGTCAGAAGCAGAACGCTTTATTGATAGGTTTTCAAAATGGTATACACCAGCGGTATTATTACTTGGAATTGTCGTATATTTAATCACAAAAGACCTACCACTTTCTATTACAATCTTAGTTCTAGGTTGCCCGGGAGCACTAGTAATTGGAGTACCAGTTTCAAATGTTGCAGGACTCGGTAATGGAGCAAAACATGGTGTCTTGCTAAAGGGTAGTGAAGTAATCCAAGATTTTAGTAGGGTTGATACAATAGTATTTGACAAAACAGGAACTTTAACAATAGGAAACCCTGAAGTTGGAGAGAGAAAAGATTATGTTGATGGAGACAGTCTTAATGAAATCTTAGGCTACATTTCAAGTGTGGAAAAAGAATCTGATCATCCACTTGCTAAGGCAGTTGTAGATCATATAGGTGAAGTTGAATCTTACACTGTTGAAAACACTGATGTTGTAAAAGGTGGAGGAATTGTAGCAGATGTAGATGGCAAAAGGATAGCAGTTGGTAATTTAGCTCTTATGGAAAAAGAAAATGTTAACCTTAGTGAAGAAGCTCTTGCCGATATTAAAGATTTTGAAGAAAAAGGCAACTCATTAGTTATTACCGCTGTAGATGGTGAGTTAAAAATATTACTGGGTATTCGTGATCAAGTTAGACCAAATGTTAAAGAGCATCTACAAAAACTAAAAAGCTTAGGAGTTAAGAACTTAGTAGTATTATCAGGAGATAACCAAGGAACAGTTGACGTAGTAGCCAAGGAACTTGGATTAACAGAAGCTCACGGTCATATGTTACCAGAGGATAAAGCTGAATATATTAAAGAATTACAGGCAAAAGGTCAGATTGTTGCATTTGTCGGAGACGGTGTAAATGACAGTCCATCTCTAGCTTTAGCAGAAATAGGAATTGCAATGGGTAGTGGTACAGACGTAGCTATTGAAACCTCAGATGTTGTATTAGCAAATTCAGATTTCAGCCGCCTGCCTCATGCACTTGGTTTAGCAAAAGCCACATCAGCTAACATGAAACAAAACATTGTTATAGCAGTAGGCGTTGTAATAGTACTACTTGCAAGTGTATTCTTTAGTGAATGGATGAACATGTCAATAGGGATGTTAGTTCACCAAGCAAGTATACTAGTAGTTATCTTTAATGGTATGAGATTACTTTATTACGACTTAAAATAATTTAGAAACAATAGATATACTTTTAAAAACTTGATATAAATCAATTTATTTTATAGAAATAAAGGTTATAATATAATTAAGAGTTAAAGATGATATAGAAAAGATTTCATACAACAATAAATCAACTATAAAAGGAGAAGATATATTATGAAAAAAGCAGTAATTCAATTAGGAACCCTTACTTGTCCATCATGTGTACAAAAAATAGATAATGCAGTAAAAGGATTAGAAGGTGTAGAAAAAGATAGCGTAAAAGTACTATTTAATTCAAGCAAAGCAAAAGTAGACTTTGACGATGAAAAAGTTTCAATAGAAGAGATTGAAAATGCTATTACAGCACTAGGATATAACGTAGAAAAATCTAGAGTGAAATAAACAAATTAACAAAAGTTTACCTCCCCCTTATAAAATATAAAAAACCCCATCTGTCAAACTATGTGATCTTCCCCCAATAAGTTTGACAGATGGGGTTTTTGTTGTGTAAAATGTATTATATTAACAGATAATTGCGAACCTAACACGATTTCTAGGGACTTGGTATAATAACATAATAAGGGTGACTTTTGTGGTTCGAAACAATGGAACCCTTATTATGTTATTATGCCAAGTCCCGGAAGACATACGATAGGTTTAAAATTATCTAATTTTACCAGAATAAGAAGGGTCGTGTAGTATTGCACTTATATAATAAATTAGTAGAATATAGCAAAAGTGAAGTTTATCCAATGCATATGCCGGGGCATAAGAGAAATAATAAGATAGGTGAGATGATTAATCCCTATGAGATAGATGTTACAGAAATAGAAGGCCTTGATAATCTTTTTCACTCAGAGGGGATTTTGAAAGAGGGAATGGAAAGGGCAGGCTTTCTTTATAATTCACTTCACACTGACTATTTAGTAGGAGGTAGTAGCGCAGGTATTCTAAGTGGAATCTCTGCTTGTACTAATAAAGGGGACAAAGTATTAGTGGCCCGTAATTGCCATAAATCAGTGTATAATACTATATATTTAAATGAACTTAAACCAGTATACATTTATCCACAGACAGAAGATAAATTCGGAGTCCATTGTGGAATTTCTCCTGGAGAAATCGAAAAACTGTTGATAAAACATAAAGACATTAAGCTTATTATAATTACATCTCCAACATATGAAGGCATTATTTCTGACATAAGAGGGATAAGCGAAATAGCCCACAAATACAAAATTACTCTTTTTGTAGATGAGGCACATGGTGCACACTTAGGCTTCAATTCATACTTTCCTAAGAACAGTATAGAATTAGGAGCAGATATTGTTGTACACAGTCTCCATAAAACCTTACCTTCCTTTACACAAACAGGTTTACTTCATGTTAATGGTGATTTAGTAGACTATGAACAAATACAGTATTACTTGTCAGTTTTTCAAAGTTCAAGTCCCTCATATATCCTAATGTCTAGCATAGATAATTGTATTAACTTATTGATAAATAAAAAAGAAGAGTTATTTATATACTATGTTAAACAATTAGAAGTTTTTTATGAAAAGATTGAAGGACTTAAGCATCTTAAGATTTTAACTAATAAGAATACACAAAGTTATGATTTTGATCCTTCCAAAATAGTTGTTTCAACAAGAGCGACTAATATGACGGGTATGGATCTTTATAAATTACTATTAGAAGAATATAAGATACAAGTTGAAATGGTTTCAAAGGATTATATAATAGCTATGACTAGTATTTGTGATACGGATATTGGCTTTTCAAGGCTAGTGAAGGCTTTGTTAGAGATAGATGGGAATATTAAGGATAACAAACACGTAAGTAATAAGAAGTCTTATAATAGTGTGCTTGATATAAAAACTTTATATAAAGATACAGAGATTATTATGACATCCTATAAGGCTAAGAAATCACCGTCAGAGACAGTCTCTTTTAAAGACAGTGAAGGAAGAATAAGCAGTGAATATATTTATCTATATCCACCAGGGATTCCGATAATAGTGCCTGGAGAAAGAATTAATAGCACACATATTGATTATTTGTTACACTATAAGGAACTTGGTTTATCGGTACAAGGATTAGAAGACTATGATATGAACCAAATTAATGTGGTTTTATAAAAGGAAAGGAAAATAATTATGGCAAAGCTTTTTGTACTTATGGGAAAGAGTGCGATTGGGAAAGATACAATATATAAAGAATTGCTTAATAATAAAAGTTTAGACTTAAAGGAAATTGTAATTTATACTACCAGACCAATTAGAGACGGTGAAAAGGACGGGATAGAGTATTTCTTTGTATCTAATGATGAATTAGAAGAACTCAAGAACCAAGATAAAATAATTGAGATTAGGCAATATAATACAGTTGGTGGATTATGGAGTTACTTTACCGTAAATGATGGTCAAATAGACTTAGATAGTTATAATTCCCTTATTATAGGTACTTTGGAATCATATGAACAAATAAAAAATTATTTTGGAGATGATAAGGTATATCCTATATATATTGAAGTTGATGATGGAATACGGCTACAAAGAGCTTTAGATAGAGAAAGACAACAAAGATTACCTCAATATGCAGAAATGTGCAGAAGATTCTTAGCTGACGAAGAAGATTTTAAAGAAGAAAACTTGAAAAGGTTAGGTATTAGTAAGAGATACAAAAACCTCACTTTGGACAAGTGTATCGATGAAATCATAAAAGATATTAAAAATTAAGTTAGCACAGTTAGGACATTTAATGGCAAAATAATTTTTTCTATGTAATATAGAACAGATATGTTATAATTAATATGTTACATTTATATATATTTGTTGAGCTAGATCATATTATTAATAATATAATCCATTAATTAATAGCTAATACCTAGTAGCTATTAATTGTTTGATAGATATTGAGTTAGTATAGGGGGTGTGTCAGAGCATGAGTTTTAAACAGATTGTAGGGCATGAAGATATAATAAAACATTTTAAATTTTCTGTTAAGAATGATCAAATCTCACATGCATATCTTATATCAGGTGAAGATGATTCTGGAAAGATGACCCTTGCACAGGCTTATGCAATGGCTTTACAGTGTAGCGAACTTAACTCTAATAGTAACTTAGAGGATATTGATTCTTGTGGAGTTTGCCCTTCATGCAAGCAGTTTTTGAGTAATAATCATCCAGATGTTATATATGTAACCCGTGCTCCTGACAAAGCAAGTATTGGTGTTGATAGTATCCGTGACCAGATTAATAATGATGTAGAGATTAAGCCTTTTAGTAGCCCATATAAAATTTATATCATAGATGAAGCTCAGAAGTTGACAGTAGAAGCTCAGAATGCTTTATTAAAGACCTTAGAAGAACCGCCTGAATATGCTATTATAATTTTGCTTACTAACAATTTAAATAGTATTTTAGAAACTGTACAATCAAGGTGTATGATTTTACAGGTTAAGGCGATAGACAAAGATTTAATTAAAGCTTATCTTATGACAAGACATCAAGTGCCTGATTATCAAGCAGAATTAAGTGGGATTTTTGCACAAGGGAATTTGGGTAAAGCCATTAAATATTCATCCTCTGAAGAATTTGCGGCTATTATGGATGATGTTCTTCATTTGCTAAAAGGTATTAATGACATGGAGAATTATGAGATTATAGAGTATGTAAAGAATCTAAGCCAAAAAAAAGAAGACATAGCTAAAATTCTTGATTTAATATTATTGTGGTATAGAGACTTGCTTATGTACAAGGTAACTAAAGATCCAAATTTACTTCTATACAAAAAAGAATTTTCATATATCTCAAAGCAGGCAAAGACAGCTAGTTATGAAGGAATTCAGAATATATTAGATGTAATAGAAGAAACAAACACAAAAATTAATGCAAACGTTAACATAGAAACTACGTTACAGCTTATGTTATTTACGATAAAGGAGAACAGCAATGATTAACGTAATCGGAGTAAGATTTAGAAGAGCAGGTAAGATTTATTATTTTGACCCAGCTGGTTACGAAATTGAGTCAGGTCAAAATGTCATAGTAGAAACCGCTAGAGGTATTGAGTATGGTAGTGTAGTACTTGGCTCAAGACATATTAAAGAAGAGGAGATTGTATCACCTCTTAAGTCGGTTATAAGGGTAGCAACAGATGAAGATAATGATGTAAGTAAGGAAAATAAAGAGAAAGCAAAAGATGCTTTTGACATATGCCTAGAAAAGATTGAAAAGCATGGTTTAGAAATGAAACTAATTGACTGTGAATATACTTTTGATAATAACAAATTATTATTTTATTTTACAGCTGATGGAAGAATCGATTTTAGAGAACTTGTTAAAGATCTAGCCTCTGTTTTTAAAACTCGTATAGAACTGCGTCAAATTGGCGTTAGAGATGAGACCAAGGTAATTGGTGGCATAGGTATATGTGGTAGAAATTTGTGCTGTAATTCCTATCTTTCAGAATTTTCACCAGTATCAATTAAAATGGCAAAAGAGCAACATTTATCTTTAAATCCATCTAAAATTTCAGGAGTTTGTGGACGTCTAATGTGCTGCTTGCGTAATGAACAAGATGCATATGAAGAACTAAACAAAAGCTTACCTAATATTGGTGACTTTGTAAGAACCTTAGATGGTAATAAAGGTGAAGTTAAAGCTGTTAATGTCCTAAAACAAACAGTTAAGATTGTTATAACCGATGAGAATGACGATAAAGATATAGTGATATATAAAGTATCAGAGCTTAGGTCTAAGCCTAAACATAAAAAGGAAAGAATCGACTTAGATGAGGAATTAAAAGCTTTAGAGGCACTAGAAAGAGACTCAAAATCAAAGCTAGATGATGCTTAGTATTAAAAAGGATATTATATGGATGTAAATGACTTTCTTCTAGAAGGCGAACGCCTGGATGAATTAAATAGAAATAACTACAAGATTATTCAGAATAAAAGCCATTTTTGTTTTGGGATTGATGCTGTTTTATTATCCTCTTTTACCAAAGTAAAAAAGGATGAAGAAGTTTTAGACTTAGGAACAGGTAATGGTGTAATCCCACTATTACTAGAGGCCAAAACAAAAGGAAAGTATTTTACTGGCTTAGAAATCCAAGAGTATAGTGCAGACATGGCCAAAAGAAGCATTATATTAAATGATTTACAAGATAAAATAGATATTAGACTAGGGGATATAAAAGAGGCTTCCAATATATTTGGTCCAGCCTCTTTTGATGTAGTTACATGCAATCCGCCTTACATGACCGCCGATCATGGAATTGTTAATCCAGATGACAGTAAGGCAATAGCAAGACACGAAATATTATGTACATTAGAAGACATAGTAGGGCAAACATCAAAACTCCTAAAGGAAAAGGGCCGTTTTTACATGGTCCATAGGCCTTTTCGTTTAATAGAAATTATCAAAACCCTAACAGATCATAAGATAGAACCAAAACGAATCAGAATGGTACACCCCTACATCGACAAAGAACCAACCATGGTCTTAATAGAAGGCATTAAAGGCGGAAGGTCCAGGGTAAAAGTAGACCCCCCTCTAATTGTATATAGAGATAAGAATGTATACACCGAAGAAATACACAACATTTATTGGAATTAGTAAATCAAATTAATTATGAAATTCAATTTAAACACTAGGTAGCTGGTATAAGAACATAAATAAGGGTGACTTTTGTGGTCTACAACAATGGAACCTTTATTTATGTTTTTATACCGGCTACCGGATGCCTTAAAATAGCTTCGTCATTACGATAAAAAGAAAGGACTGATACTCGTGAAGGGGGAATTGTATATATGTGCCACTCCTATTGGAAATCTTGAAGATATTACACTTCGTGTGATACGTACTCTAAAAGAAGTGGATCTAATTGCAGCAGAAGATACACGTCATAGTTTTAAATTGTTAAGGCACTATGATATTAAAACGCCTATGACTAGTTATCATCAGCATAATAAAATAAGCAAAGGACCAGAGCTTATTATAAAATTACAAGAAGGTCAAAATATAGCACTTATCACTGATGCTGGAACTCCTGCAATATCAGATCCTGGAGAGGATTTAGTTAAGCTAGCTTATGAAAATGGTATAAAAGTATATAGCTTGCCAGGTCCAACTGCTTGTATCACAGCACTTACCTTGTCTGGGTTAAGATCAAGACGATTTGTATTTGAAGGATTTTTACCACAGGAAAATAAATCAAGAACAAGAGTTTTAGAGGAATTACAAGATGAAACAAGGACCATAATATTGTATGAAGCACCTCATAGAATAATAAAAACCTTGAATAGTTTACATGAATATCTGGGAGATAGAGAAATCACTATAGAACGAGAGTTAACTAAAAAATATGAAGAGGTCATCAGGACTACAATAAAACAAGCTATTAAACGATATGAAGATAAAGAAGCAAAAGGTGAAATTGTTATAGTAATTGAAGGAAAGTCCTGGGCAGAAGCGGATTTAGAAAAACATGAGTATTGGGAATCTCTGTCCGTAAAAGAGCATATGGATTATTATGAAGATCAGGATGTTAATAGAAAAGAAGCAATGAAAAAGGTAGCTAAAGATCGAGGGGTTCCTAAAAGAGAGATTTATAATAAACTATTAGAATATAAGGAAGAATAAAAAACACCTTAATGAGATATTAATATCTCATTAAGGTGTAAATTTTATGTTTCAATTATTGATCTTCATCAATAATTCCAGCTAGCTTGGCAAGTTCAACAATAGAATCTTTTGAGATTTTTTTACCATAGTATTCATATAGTTCTTCAGTAGAACCATTAAATATATCTGAGGGTTCATATTTCTTTAATATGATTTTATCTTCTTCAACAAAGATTTCAAGAGGATCTCTTTCGCTGACCCCTAAAGTTCTCCTCAACTCTATAGGTAGTGTGATTCTCCCAAGCTCGTCTAACTTCCTAACTATTCCAGTCCCTTTCATAATAAGCACCTCCTATAATGATACCTTGTAACATTTATTAGGTATATATTAAAAATATCATAGTCAAAATGTAAAGTCAATATTTAGAACTCAAATTATGTTGATAATTAGCATTTTTTGATAAAATTAAGAAAATGTTAACTTTTCTGTGAGCGGTTTTAAAACAAGAGAGTGACTATACTAATTTGAAGATATTGGGGATCTTTCGAATACTAATATATAATAGAATTGAATATACTACAAGTAAGAATCTTAATGAAGGATATAAAATGTTAAACTACTTATGGGCATTTATGATCATCATTGGCACTATAGTTGGAATAATGACCGGTAATATTGAACCAGTTTCTACCACAATTATTAGTTCATCCAAAGAAGCAGTTACTTTGTGCATTTCAATGTTAGGTGTTATGTCTTTATGGATGGGAATTATGCAGGTAGCTAAAGCTTCTGGTATTATTGAAAGTCTTACAAGGCTATTGGGGCCAATAATAAGGCTCTTATTTCCTGATATTCCAAAGGAACATGTAGCGAATGAGTACATTGCATCAAATATAATAGCAAATATATTGGGCCTTGGATGGGCAGCGACCCCAATGGGGCTTAAAGCAATGAAAGAACTTAAGAAATTAAATAATGATAGTGAAGTTGCTAGTATTGATATGTGTACTTTTCTTATAATCAATATTTCATCATTACAATTAATTCCTGTAAATGTAATCGCTTTTAGAAGTGAATTTGGTTCGGTTAATCCCGCAGAAATATTAGGTGCGGGAATTGTTGCAACAATAATATCGTCAATTGCAGGGATATTATTTTCGATTATAGCAAGAAAATTAAAAAATGGATAAATATAAAAAGTGCAAGAAAGGAATTTAGATTAATATGAACTTTTTGTTATACATATCAAACTTCATTGTACCATTTATATTGTTTTATATTGTTGGATATGGCCTGTTATGTAGGGTGGCAGTTTTTCAGGAGTTTACAGAAGGTGCTAAGGACGGCTTGAAGGTTGTTATAGGAATTATGCCAACTATAATAGGTCTATTGGTAGCAGTCGGAGTGTTAAGGGCTTCAGGTGCTTTAGATTTTTTAGCTTTTCTATTAAGACCAATCATTAGTTTGCTGCAATTTCCATCAGAATTAGTCTCTCTTGTCTTGGTAAAAAGTTTATCGTCATCTGCAGCCAATGGTTTATTAATAGACATATTTAAAGAATATGGACCGGATTCTTACTTGGGTAGGTTAAGTTCAATTATAATGAGTTGTACAGAGACAATCTTTTATACAATGAGTGTATACTTTGTATCAGCAGGGGTCAAAAAAACCAGATATACCCTTTGGGGAGCAATATTTGCGACCTTAGTAGGGGTTATAGCTAGTACGGTTTTGACGAATTTGATTTTTTATTAGGGTGGGATCGAGGTGTTCCATGAAGGTGATGGTAGGTAAACACCCCATACCTACTATCACCTTCATTAGAGTATCGTGGAGTCTGTTTAACACCTTGAACATTAAAGAGGAATTAAAAATGTTCACGCAGTTTGATAATTAAGTATATGCACTGGGAGAGAACAAACATTAAACCAAGTAAAAGTTAAAGTTCTGTAATGGTATATTTTTTAGCAAAGTTGGTTGGGTAGTAGGATTCTTTGGCTTTGCGAAGGGAGGGGATGCCCATGTCGTCTTCTCGGTTTATATATAGGGCATCGGGGTATTCCTTTATTACAAATTGTTGGTTTATATAGGGATATAGGCCACGGATATCAGGGTTTGCTTTTTCTGTATGAATAGCGGCTAGCTTTAGTGAAGGGTCATAGCTTCCAATTGTAAAAGCTTCTAAGTTATTATCAATATAGATTCCTGCCATTTTTGCTTCTACTAAGGGAAAGCTTGTTAGAATGTTTTTGATGCCAGTTTCTTCGCTTTCAATTCTATTATAAGGATCATCATCGTCTTTTTTAACGGACCATTTATGGGTAAATGCATATATTTCATCTGCTTGTTCCTGGGTTAGAGTTCTGTATTCAAATCTTCCTTCATAATCTCTTAAAAAGGCATTAATATGATTTCTTTTCTTGCTATACTTTCTGCCAGCAAGATCTCTTAAATTGTCTCCATCATAAATATAATCAAAGCTATCCCTATCTTCTTCTATCTTATATTTGGATTCATCTAAGTTCATTAATTCCAAAGCTTCCTCATCAATTAAATATAATTTTAATTTTTTATTTAATTCGTTAGTAAAATAATCTTGTAATTTTAGAAAAGCCGCATTAAAGTTATTTTTGCTAGCAATTGGAGGTAGTGCAGCTATCAATTCGCCTATTGTTTGGATCCATAGCACTCCTTCGTCGGTTAAGCAGTAGTGGCTATTATAAAAGTCTTTCCAAATCACATGATATAAAAAATGTGATTCACAAGTATAAGTTGATCTTAGTGAAAAATATGGAAGAACACTTTTATAATCATTTGCTGTAAACTTTTCAAATTGTAAATTCATATAATTCCTCCTAAAGTTATTATTAAAATATAAAGATGTTTTATCTGCATTATTAGCTCTATACTCTTTTTTTTATTCTTTTATATAAAAAATTATCTTGGTGAATGTGAATTACCTAGAAGATGAATAAACAATACTTCATCTCCAGTAATTATAAATGTGAATTATCATAAAGGCAAGTTTAAGGAATAAATAGTTTATACTAAAAAGAGTATACTAAAAAAAGATTAAAAATTATTTGTTTTTTTTGTAAAATGTCTTGATTTTATAAAACAATATTGTATAATCAAGGTGGGGAACGTTGTAAAGTTCCACTTTTACTTAACAAAGATACATTAAAGCTTGCATTAATAGGTGTTAGTGTATTAATATTAATATTAAAACTATAGAAAAGAGGTTAAATGTATATGGCAAATATCGATTTAAGCAAATATGGTATTACTGGAACAACTGAAATCGTGCATAACCCTTCTTATGAATTACTATTTGAAGAAGAGACAAAACCTGAGTTAGAAGGTTTTGAAAGAGGACAGGTAAGTGAACTTGGTGCTGTTAATGTAATGACTGGTGTATATACAGGACGCTCACCTAACGATAAGTTTGTTGTAATGGATGAGAATTCTAAAGACTCCATATGGTGGACTTCAGGTGAATTTAAGAATGATAATAAACCAGTTTCAGAAGAAGCTTGGGCTACTGTAAGAGATATCGCAATGAAAGAACTTTCAAATAAGAGATTATTTGTAGTAGATACTTTCTGTGGTGCTAACGAAGATACACGTATGGCAGTACGTTTCATCGTTGAAGTTGCATGGCAAGCTCATTTCGTTAAAAATATGTTTATTGTACCTACAGAAAAAGAACTAGAAAACTATGAACCTGATTTCGTTGTTTACAATGCTTCTAAAGCAAAGGTAGAGAACTATGAGGAATTAGGATTAAACTCTGAGACAGCAGTATTATTTAACATTACAAGTCGTGAGCAAGTTATTGTTAACTCTTGGTATGGTGGAGAAATGAAAAAGGGTATGTTCGGTATGATGAACTATTACTTACCACTTAAAGGGATTGCTTCCATGCACTGTTCTGCTAACACAGACTTGAATGGAGAAAACACAGCTTTATTCTTTGGTCTTTCAGGTACAGGTAAAACTACTCTATCAACAGACCCTAAGCGTCTTCTTGTTGGTGATGACGAACATGGCTGGGATGATAATGGAATATTCAACTTTGAAGGTGGATGCTATGCTAAAGTTATTGACCTTGACAAAGAATCTGAGCCAGATATCTATAATGCAATCAGGAGAAATGCTCTTCTTGAGAACGTAACATTAGATGAAGAGGGCAAGATTGACTTTACAGATGGTAGTGTAACAGAAAATACTCGTGTATCATATCCAATTGATCACATTGATAATATTGTGCCGCCACCATCAGTTGCACCAGCAGCTGAACATGTTATCTTCTTATCAGCAGATGCATTTGGCGTTTTACCACCAGTATCAGTTCTTACTCCTGAACAAACACAATACTATTTCCTATCAGGATTTACAGCTAAACTTGCTGGTACGGAACGTGGTATTACAGAACCTACACCTACTTTTTCTGCTTGCTTCGGACAAGCATTCTTAGAACTTCATCCTACAAAATATGGTGAAGAACTTGTTAAGAGAATGGAAAAAAGCGGTGCTAAAGCATATCTTGTTAATACAGGATGGAATGGCACAGGAAAACGTATATCAATAAAAGATACACGTGGTATTATCGATGCAATCCTTAATGGTGATATTGATAAAGCAGCTACAAAACACATTCCATACTTCAATATTGAAGTTCCAACAGAGCTTCCAGGTGTAGAGACAGGAATTCTTGATCCTCGTGATACTTATGCAGAGGCTTCTGAATGGGATGAAAAAGCTAAAGATTTAGCAGGAAGATTCATTAAGAATTTTGCTAAATATGAAGGAAATGAAGCTGGTAAGGCATTAGTTGATGCTGGTCCTAAGTTATAAGTCATAAGCTTACAAGTTTACAAGATAAGATATTAATTAAAGTTTTTAATATAATAAGTTGGAGTGAATATTTCACTCCAACTTATTTTTTTAAGAAGCCTTAGCAAGTGTGTCTTTTATTTCTTGTTCTAGTCGTTTTTCAATAATGGGAAATGGTGCTGGTCCGGTATCAAGCATAAAGGTATGAAAATCCTTTAATACAAAATCATCCCCTAGTTTTGATTGTGCTTTATCTTTTAATTCTAAGATTTCAAGATATCCAATACCATATTGAGGATATATTCCAGGTTCCTCAACAATGGTTTCGTACAAAATAGTAGCCAATTCTTTATCTTTTATTCCAAGTTCATCTAAATAATTATATGTATCGGCAAGAGTCCATCCCTCATAATGAATATTCAAGTCAAGCATACAATAAACCCCAATATTAGTAGCCATATTTGCAATAATGAATTCTGCAATATTTTCATCAAATCCAGCCAAATGATAAGAGTAATATTCCACATAAGTTGCCCAGCCTTCAACATAACCACCAAAATCTAATAAACTTCTAATTGGAGTAGGATTGGAATCACGAAAATAGACAGATTGATATAAGTGACCGGGATATCCTTCGTGGGCCATAGTTGGAAAGATATTCGCCATATCGTATTCTTGATTAATATATATTACATTATTTTCATAGTCGTCGATTGCAGGAACTAAATACATTGCAGGACTAAGGTGTTCTTCTAAAGACTCGGGGACATATCTAACAGTACAATTTACACTAGGAACCTCTGGGAAGTCTTTGGCAATAGATTGTTCTAAAAATGTAATTATTTCATCTGGATTTGTTAGGGGGAAAGATAAAGTCGTTATACTTTCATAAACGCTAGGATCTTCTGATAATATAGTCCCCATTTTAGCTATGTTTTCATCTATACTATTATCAACCATTTCAATTAGTTCAGGAACTGATTTTGAAGAGTTAGTGTTATATGTAACAAGGTATTCATAAAACTCCTTACCATTTTCGTAATAGTACAAACCTTTGTCATTTTTACCAGAAGATTTTAGCCCAGTTAAAGTGTTAATCAGCAGCTCGTAGGCTGGGACTAATGAACTTATGATTTTTTCTCTATTTAACTTTTGATAATTTGTTTGCTCTTCTTGTGTTAAAGTATTGATATTTAAAATTTTTTCATTAATGGTAGGAATTAAAAAGTTATTATCAGGATCTTTAATGAAATTTTCACACTGGCTAATTATACTATCTGCGGATTTTTCATTCATAAACAGGCCTGCTTCAGATTTTGTTCTTTGAAACTCACAAATTTCTTCAAAATAACCATATATAGAATCAATTAAAGCCAAATATATTTCTATATCTTCTTTTGTATTAATGTTAAATTCGGCAAGTAATACTGGTAATTGAGCTTGCATGCCAGTAGTTGGAGCTAGAACATCCTGATATAGAATCAAATCCTCCTGAGCAAGTTCAAGTTCGAAATATTGCTCTAAAACATCATAAGTAAGCTGCCTAGATTCACTTAATTCATTATAATTAAAGGAATTAAGCCCAGCTAAATAATTTTCATAGCTAGATAGGAGACTCTTTAGATAGGATGGTGAAAAATGGCCAATTGTAACTTCATCAACCTTAATTCCGTAAGCTTCCCAATTGTTTAATGAATAATTCAAAGTAATTGTGTTTCTTTGAACCTCTGAAAGAAACAAATCATCGGTAAAGGCGTCAAACTTATCATTATGATCAACATTTATCTTATCGGACCCTTGGCATTTAATAAGACATAAAGACAAAATCACAATACAAATTAATATTAACTTTTTAATGAGTTTCATTTAAATATAAACCTCTCTTTATACACATAAGTTCTTTATCTGTATATATATATTTAAAGAAATCAATTTAAAGTCCTTTAAACCAGAAATCATAGAAGATAAACTAATAAGATGTAGAAGATAAAACTAATAAGCTATTTATTGACAATCACAAAACATAATGTTATTCTTAAGATTATTAGTAGATATTGGTTGAAGCTAATATCTAATAATTATTAGTGAGAATAATATTTAATATATATAATGGCAATGAAGAGAATAGTAAGTAAGAAAGCTATGAACAGAGAAACTCCGGTAGCTGAAAAGGAGACATGGTGAACTTGCTGAAGATGGCCTCGGAGCTTCCTGCTGAGAGAATAAAGAGGATGATTAAGGTGTTTCTAGCTATTATCGGCTAGAAGATTATGGGTTTGTTAATCTGAAACTTTTTCTTAAGACAGTGACGGTTATACCCGTTATAGTATATACTGTGTAACTTTTGGAATTTGACAAGATATATTCTTCCTTGAGTTACAAAACATGAGGGTCAGTTATTGTGACTAAAGTAAAGTGGTACCACGGGAATATTCTCGTCTTTATAATTAAGACGGGATTTTTTTAACTTAAAAATCAATTATAGTAAAAAGATAATAAAAGCAAATAATAAAAACAAACATTTCAAGTAAACATTTCAAGAAAATAAATCAAGCAAATTATCAAGTTCTTAGATTTAGAGATAGAGAATGTGAGAATTAGAGAAAGAGAACAATAGCTCGATTATAAGTTCATAATACAAGGAGGAAATTATGAGTAAGAAACCTTATTATATTACAACTGCCATAGCCTACACATCAGGAAAACCACACATTGGTAATACTTATGAAATTGTTTTGGCTGATAGTATTGCAAGATTCAAAAGACAAGAAGGATACGATGTGTACTTTCAAACAGGAACAGATGAGCATGGCCAAAAAATTGAAAATGCTGCTGAGGAAGCGGGAGAGTCTCCTAAGGAATTTGTAGACGATGTGGCAGGAGAAATCAAAAGGATTTGGGATTTAATGAACACATCTTATGATAAATTTGTTAGAACAACAGATGATTATCACATAAAGCAAGTTCAAAAGATATTTAAGAGATTATATGAACAAGGGGATATATATAAAGGCTTTTATGAAGGTTTATATTGTACCCCTTGTGAATCATTTTTCACAAAGGGCCAGCTAGAGGATGGTAGATGCCCTGATTGTGGAGGAGAAGTTGAGCAAACTAAAGAAGAAGCCTATTTTCTAAAGCTTAGCAACTATGAAGAGAGATTAGCAAAACATATTGAAGATAATCCAGAGTTCATTCAACCAGAATCCAGGAAGAATGAAATGGTTAATAATTTTATCAAACCTGGATTACAAGACCTATGTGTTTCTAGAACATCATTTACGTGGGGTGTTCCAGTAGACTTTGAAGAAGGGCATGTTGTTTATGTTTGGATTGATGCATTAAGTAATTATATTACAGGCCTTGGATATGACCTAGACGGCAACAATGAAGAAGAATTCAAAAAGTTTTGGCCAGCAGACTTACATCTTATAGGTAAGGACATATTAAGATTCCATACAATATATTGGCCAATTATGTTAATGGCTCTTGACTTACCATTACCAAAGCAAGTGTTTGGTCACCCTTGGTTGTTACAAGGTGGTGGAAAAATGAGTAAATCTAAAGGAAATGTACTTTATGCTGACGATTTAGTGGATTTATTTGGAGTAGATGGAGTTAGGTATTTTGTTTTACATGAAATGCCATTTGAAAGTGATGGAGTTATAACACATGAGCTTATGGTAGAGCGTATAAACTCAGAACTAGCCAACACTTTGGGTAACCTTGTAAACCGTACTATTTCTATGAGTAATAAGTACTTTGATGGTATTGTAAATAATGCTAATATAGCAGAAGATATAGATGAAGATCTTAAAAAAGTAGTAACAGGAACTTATACTCAGGTGGTTGCAAAGATGGACAAATTAAGAGTTGCGGATGCAATGACTTTAATTTTTAATTTATTTAAACGCTGTAACAAGTATATTGATGAGACTATGCCTTGGGTATTAGCAAAAGACGAAAGTAAAGAAGACCGTTTAGCAACAGTTTTATATAATTTAATTGAAAGTATAAGTATTGGGGCTAGTCTATTAGAGCCCTTTATGCCTGAAACTTCAGAAAAGATCTTAAAGCAAATTAAGGGGTATAAAAGAACTGTTGAAGAATTAGAACAGTTTGGTGTATATCCTTCTGGTACAAAGGTGGTAGAAAAGACAGAAATTCTTTTCGCTCGTTTAGATGTTAAAGAAGTATTAGAAAAAGTAGAAGAAAATGATACAGAAGAAGACCAATCACAAACAGAAGAAGCTGAAGACAATGAGGCTTATGATGCCAATGTTATAAATATTCCTGACAAAGAAGAAATAACATTTGATGATTTTATGAAAATGCAACTTCAAGTTGGTGAAATAGTTGAATGTGAGGAAGTTTCAAAATCAAGAAAGTTACTATGTTCTCAAGTTAGAGTTGGGGACAAAGTAATGCAAATCGTTTCAGGAATTAAGGCAGACTATAGCCCAGAAGAAATGCTAGGTAAAAAGGTTATGGTGTTGGTTAACTTGAAACCTGCTAAGTTAGCTGGGCTTATCTCAGAAGGAATGTTACTATGTGCAGAAGACAAGGATGGTAAGTTGACCCTAATGGTACCAGAAACAGACATGCCTGCAGGGGCAGAAATAAGCTAATTAAGAACCTATCGTATGGCTTTCGGGACCTGGTATAATAGCAAATGGTAGAAGCAAATTGGTGGAGTTTATGACCTTACTTCAAAAAGTAGCTTAAAAGCTAGCCAAAAATCGTACCTTATTTTATTGTTATACCTAATTACTACTTTAATAAAAAGAGGTTTGCAATTAGATAATGTAGAGATTGTAGGAAGGGATAGTATATGATATTTGAAAGTCATGCACATTATGACGATGATGCATTTGATAAGGATAGACATGAGTTGCTAGATGACTTTAGTGATCAAGGTATAGAATATGTAATAAACATTGGATCAAGCATTGAAAACTCTAAGAAAACTATAGAGCTGACTAAAAAGTATCCATTTATATATGGAAGTATTGGGGTCCATCCAAGTGAGACTAAAGACTTAGAAGAGGATGATATTGCCTGGTTAAAAGATAAGGCATCAGATGATAAGGTCCTTGCAATTGGTGAGATTGGATTGGATTATTACTGGGATACACCAGATAGAGACATACAACAACACTGGTTTAAACGACAATTAGAACTTGCAAAAGAAGTGAACTTGCCAGTTGTCATTCATAGTAGAGATGCTGCACAAGATACATTTAACATGGTTAAGGATGCTGGATTAGATGAGTATCGTGGAGTGTTACACTGTTTTTCTTATACCACGGAAATGGCTAAAAAATATGTTGATATGGGTTATTATATTGGAGTAGGTGGAGTTGTTACCTTTAAAAATGGCAGGAAGTTAAAAGAGGTTGTAGAGGCTATACCTCTAGACTATATACTTTTAGAAACTGATGCTCCTTACCTTGCACCTGAACCTAACAGGGGCAAACGCAATAGTTCAATAAATTTAAAATATATTGCAGCAGAAATTGCCAAAATTAAAGGTGTTAAATATGAAGAAGTTCTTGAGATAACAAGAAATAATGGAATGAAGTTGTTCCGTATATAAAAGGGAGGCGTAAATAGTGAAGCTTGGAATTCCTAGTAATACTATTGAAATACTTAATAAACACAATTTTACAATTCAAAAGAAATACGGGCAAAACTTTCTAGTTGACACAAATGTATTAGAAAAAATTATTAAGGCAGCAGGGATAACCAAAGATGATTTTATACTTGAGATTGGACCAGGTATTGGCAACCTGACCCAATATCTTTGTGAACATGGGGGGAAGGTTTTAGCAATTGAAATTGACAAAATGCTAATCCCTATCTTAAAAGAAACCCTTGAAGAATATGATAATGTTGAAGTAATTAATGGAGATATTTTAAAGTTAGATCTTAATACACTAATTAAGGAAAAAGCCGGTGATAAAAAGATTAAAGTAGTAGCAAATTTACCTTATTATATTACTACACCTATTATCATGAGCCTATTTGAAAGTAATTTACCCCTTGAGAATGTTACCATAATGATACAAAAGGAAGTGGCACAGAGGATACAGTCAGGCCCAGGAACCAAGGAATATGGTTCAATATCAATAGCGGTTCAATATTACTCAAAACCCTCCATTGCCGCCAATGTTCCACCTAATTGTTTCATCCCAAGGCCAAAGGTTGGCTCTGCAGTGCTAAGTCTAGAGCCATATAGTGAGCCACCAGTTAAGGTTAAAGACGAAAAACTATTTTTTAAAATCGTTCGTAGCGCCTTTAATCAAAGAAGGAAAACCTTGGTGAACAGTTTATATAATGGTGGTTTTGTTAATCTGTCAAAAGAAGAAATAGCAGACTCAATTAGTAAGTTAGGAAAACCTACAAATATTAGAGGAGAGGCACTGACTCTTTCGGAGTTTGCAGAACTTAGCATTATTATTTATGATAAATTGAACAGTTAATATAATGATATATTTACAATAAAAATGAGATGTTGCATATATAGAACTTGTAAGTTTTAGATTACAGATTCTATTTTGCAACATCTTTTTATCTTGTCTAGTTATATTTATCATATTAAAGGAATACAATTATATGAGAATATAATGTGTACTAGCTAAAGGACTAATAGTCTATATAGGATTACATTAAAGGGAGTTATAATGGGAGATTATAAGAGGTTAGTTTCATACATGTATAATTATGATAATGGTATTAAAAGAAATAACATAGGATACTCTAGAGTTGAATCTAACAATGGGCAGTGCAAGGTTACTATTCGTATTAAAGTTACTAATATGAATGAGGAAAGCCTGAAAGTATATTTTTTTAAAAGAAATGGTTATAGTATAGAGGGCATATTGTTAGGGGAATTCACAGTAAAGAGGGGTCAGGGTAACTTTGTAACATTGACGGATAGCGATAATATTATGGACAGCACATACGAGCTGGATGATATTGGGGGAATAGTACTTTACTATACGGATAAAAGATATTTTGCTACTGAGTGGGACGACAAGCCTGTTACTAAAGAAATGGTAAATGATAGTTTGCTAATATCAAAAAAACTATCTCACGGTGAAGAAAAAACATCAAAAAAAGATGAGGCCAAATATGAACATAGGGAGCAAACAGAGTTACAGGTAGATAAGGTTGTAAAAAGGGCAGATATAGGGCAAGAAGAAATAAAGGAAGAAGTAAAAGATGAAGATATAACGCAAGAAGAAATACAAGTGGAAGATATAATAGTCAAAAATATAATAGATGAAGAAATAAAAGACGAAGGTCAAAAAAATATAGATAAGGAAATGTCTAATAATGAGTTACAAGAAGATGTGATTGATAATTTGAGTGAATCAACAGAAATTGATTCTAACGAAGTTGATTTGGAGAAGTTTGATTTTTCAGAGTTATCTGAAATAAAAGATCCTTCTAAGACTAAGCAAGATTTACAAGAGAAAACATATATAAATAATCAACAAGCTACCAAGACAACAATAAAGAGACCATGGAAGGTTTTTGATGAGCATCCAGAAGCTTTAAAGATATATAATAAATATCCTAAAATGTACCCTTTTGAGGATAATGAAGTAGCCTGGTGTGTAAGATTTGAACCACAGGATATTGGTGTTTTACCAATTGATAACTGGTCTATGGGTAACAATAGTTTCTTGTTACATGGCTTTTATTGCTACAGTCATTTGGTTTTTGCAAGGATTAATGATAAAAGTGGAATTCAATATATATTAGGAGTCCCAGGAATTTATCATAATAGAGAGAGATTTATGGCAAAAATGTTTGGGTTTAATTTCTTTAAAAGTATAAAAAGAAAAGAACTTAGAACTGGGGAGTTTGGATACTGGTGCGCCCCTATATATTTTAACTAAGCTAAATACATATTGTAATCAATAACTCACTCTTTACCACCTATAATAGATTATTAGATGCTTGGATTTTTCTTAAAGCTAATAAACTTATATTACTTAGTAAAGAGTGGGTTTTTTATGAAGAAAAAATAAACAAAACCTATAGAAAATAATCAGTTTAACAAAAGAAGTATTAATAATATTATCTATCATCTAATCTACTCCACGAATCCCAACGTAATCAACAAAGGAAAGAACTGCTTCTCTAAGCACTTCTAATTCTGCGAGATTATAGCTTGTGAACCCTTTTTTTATTACATCATCAGAATCTCTATATGCTTGCAAATAATAGCGTTTGCCACCCTTAATCCATTCACCAATTGAGATTATATCTGAAAGTTCATGAAGTTCTTTTACAATAGTAGTTCGAAATTCATATTCGATATTTGAATTAATCAGTATTGATATGCTATTGCTAATCTTATCAATATCAACACTCTTCAAATCAACAGTAGTAGGGTATTTTTCTTTGGAGTTCTTAATATCTATTGCGACATAATCTAAAAGTCCTCCTGTAATTAACTCTCTAATTATTTCAGGATTAGAGCCATTTGTATCTAGCTTTACAAGGAATCCTAATTCTTTTATTTTTTCAATTAATTTAGTAAGTCCAGGATATAAGGTAGGCTCGCCACCAGTAATGCAAACACCTTCTAAAATCCCAACCCTTTTTTTCAAAGTATGAAAAATCTCGTCTTCTGAAATTATAGGTTGACTTTGTGGCGATATAACTAATGTGGCATTGTGACAAAAAGGGCACCTAAAATTGCATCCTCCTAGAAATATGCTAGCGGCCAAATGGCCAGGATAATCTAATAGTGTTGTTTTGTTAAAACCGTGTATCAAAAGACTTTACCTCCTATTGTTAACATTAGTGAACCATGATAAGATATGTGTAATTTCTATTATACATTATTTTGCTATAATGGTATAACAAAAAAACTTTAGGTTAAAATATAGTATTAATATAAAAGGAATGATTTTGTGGATGAGAAATATATGAAAGAAGCCTTAAAACAAGCGAAAAAAGCAGAAGAGATAGGAGAGGTTCCTATAGGTTGTGTGATTGTTTATGAGGATAAAATAATTGGAAGAGGATATAATAGAAGAAATAGTAAAAAGTCCACCCTTGCTCATGCGGAGCTTATTGCCATAGATAAGGCTAGCAATAAGATGGGAGATTGGAGATTAGAAGATTGTATTATTTATGTCACTTTAGAACCATGCCAAATGTGTGCGGGTGCTATAGTTCAATCTAGAATGAAAAAAATAGTTATTGGTGCAATGAATCCAAAGGCTGGCTGTGCAGGATCAATACTTAATCTATTGCAAATGGAAGAGTTTAATCATCAAGTAGAAATTGTTACAGGAGTTCTAGAGGTGGAAAGCTCAGCCATTTTACAAAAGTTTTTTAAAGACTTAAGGCAAAGAAATAAAGCTAATAAGGAAAGTGCAGAACAAGAAGCTAATTAATACAAACTTAGGCAGAGGAGTACAAAGAATACTTCTTTGGTGAAACGCCAACAGATTTTGTGAAAGCTTTTAGGAAGTTACTATAATCTCTGTAACCACATTGTTCATACACATCTTTTACATTCATTCCCTCTGAAAGAAGGGATTTGGCAATACTTATGCGCCTTGCAGTTATATATCTGTTAATTGTGGTTCCTGTTGATTCTTTAAAAATACGACATATATATGATTTGCTTAAAAAGAATGTTTCTGACAAATGATCAAGGTTGAGATTGCATTCTATGTTTTGATTAATATAGTCTAAAATTTCGCTTACTTGGTTATCGTATTTGTAGTATTGAGTCTCATTCATCTTCTTAGAGTGAACATTTGCATAGAATAGTTTATTTAGAAAAACCATTAATTCAGTGAAAACAGCCTGTTCCATAACATCTGCCCCAAAGCCAGAAAGGCTAATGAGTTTATGTTTGAAATAGATAAAACGCTGCTGTTGTTCATTATCAAGAGAAATACGATGACAAAAACCATCTTCTCTATAATTAAAGCAATAATCCATAGATGTATTATTAGTAGAGATTTCCTTTAGGAATTCAGGGTGAATTGAGATAATAATGCGCTCTAATTCGTCTTGATTAGTGTGTGTTAAATGATGGTTTTCATATTGGTTAATAAAAAACACATCTCCAGGATTAACTATATATGATTTGTTATCTATCATAAATTGCTCCCCGCCTGACATGGAATAATATATTTCGTAGCAGTCGTGAATGTGGATATCCTGAGGTTTTTCCTCAAAATACAGATGGGCAATAGAAAAATACTTGTTTTCTATACAATCATTAATTGAATTTATACATGAATTATATTCTTGCATTATAGACTCCTTTCCTGGCTAAGGTGGTGTAATTAATAATTTGATTAACCTTATAATCAAACAAATTATATCATTCAGGTTCAAGATTTGCAAGGTTTGTAAGAATAAATAACAGGAAAACGAAAAAGATATATGCTATAATAGCTATAGTGCTATCCTTTGCCTTTTGGATAGCATGATTTAGCATCTAGCATTGTAATAAAAAAAGTGTTATTATGTACAATATAAGACCTATTTGCAATGTTAATTAATTTAATAAAATATGTTACTTATTAATAATTTTTATAAGATACTTCGATATTTTGAAACGGTTAGTTAGTTTCGGTAATTGAAAGATCGGTAAGGAGAACAATTTATGAAAGATGTAATGAAAAGTTTTTCACTAGAAGGAAAGGTTGCTTTAGTAACTGGAGCAACATATGGAATTGGTTTTGCTATGGCTAAAGCATTAGCAGATGCAGGAGCAACGATTACTTTTAATGACCTTAATCAAGATTTAATTGATAAGGGAGTAAAGGCTTATGAAGAAGAGGGCATCAAAGCATATGGATACGTTTGTGACGTAACAGATGAAGATGCAGTTAATGAATTAGTAGCTAAAATTGAAGAAGAAGTAGGAGTAATTGATATTCTTATTAATAATGCTGGAATTATTAAACGTATTCCTATGACTGAAATGAGTGCAGCTGATTTTAGACAAGTAATTGATGTTGACTTAAACGCACCATTTATTGTTGCTAAGGCTGTAATTCCTAGCATGATCAAAAAAGGACATGGTAAGATAATTAACATTTGTTCTATGATGAGTGAATTAGGAAGAGAAACAGTTTCTGCATATGCAGCAGCTAAAGGTGGGCTTAAGATGTTAACTAAGAACATAGCATCTGAATATGGTCAGCACAATATCCAATGTAATGGAATTGGCCCAGGATATATAGCAACTCCACAAACAGCACCACTTCGTGAGCCACAAGCAGATGGATCTAAACATCCATTTGACCAATTTATTATTGCAAAGACTCCAGCTGAAAGATGGGGTAACCCAGAAGATTTAGCAGGACCAGCAGTATTCCTTTCTTCTGAAGCTTCTGACTTTGTTAATGGTCATATTCTTTATGTTGATGGTGGAATTCTTGCATATATTGGAAAACAACCTTAATTTAAGGGTTATGGAATCAACATAATTTCTAATTATTACCAAGAATAAATTGATTGACTTTTAATTTTAAAAAAGCTATACTATAAAGCACAGCTTATAGTATAGCTTTTATTAATTATGTAATAAAGTTTCCGTGCAGCCGGGGAGATAGCGGTGCCCTGTACCTGCAATCCGCTATAGCAGGGGTGATATCTTGCCTCGGATGAGTGTTTGTGAGGCTGCCTTTTATAAGTGGCGTTGACGTTTGGGTCTTACGCAACAAGAACTTGTGAACTGTGTCAGGTCAGGAATGAAGCAGCACTAAGCAAGACCTCTTGTGTGCCGTGAGGTCACCTGGGCTGAGTTAACTGTAAAAGTAACGCTTATGGATATCATACAAAGCAAGATGCACGGATTTTATATAAAGATGCCATCATATATATTATGATGTCATTTTTTTTGCCTAAATTCAATTAAGTCTTACTACTTGTTAAATCTATTATAGAATGATAATATAAGTTTAGATAAAATCACTCATATTAATGCATGGTCTATCAAAGAACTGCTTGTTTTGATAAAGTATTACTTGTTTAGACAAAGCGTGACATAAGTAATTATTAATGGAGAACGGAAAACTATGGAACTCATTTTTTAGGAGGAGTATATGGAGAAATATGAGAATATAATCAAAATTGAAGAGATAAGACGCTTAGCAGAGAGTAAAGATTATAATCAAGCAGCGATTATTATAGATACTATGGATATTAATAGAATTAAAAATATTACTGATTTAAGCCTTATTGCAGATGTTTTCATACAAAATCAAAGATATGATGAAGCACTTAAAATTTTAAATAAAATATATGACAGCTCTATTTCTAGAAGAGTAGTTTTACAACTATTTGAAGTGGCAATAAAAAGTAAGAATCGTCCATTAGCAAAGAGGTACTATAAGGAATATATTGAATTAGCACCAGAGGATCCAATAAAATTCATATTTTCCTATTTAATTAAGAAACTAGAAGGAAAACCCATTGAAGAACAGATAAGATCTCTTGAAAACCTTAAGAAATATGAATATATAGAAGAATGGGCTTATGAGCTTGCAACCTTATACTACAAATCAGATATGAAAGAAGAGTGCATAGAAGAGTGTAATGATATTATAGTCTGGTTTGGAACAGGCGAATATGTAAAAAGAGCACAATTGTTAAAGGGACACTGTGAAGGCAAAGTTGATTTGCTTGAATTACTTAAAGCAAAAGAAGAGAAAGAGTTTAGACAAGTAGAAGAAGAAAAGTTTAAACAAGTAGAAGAGGAAAAACATAGGCAGCAGGAATTAGAGCAAGAGATAGTAGATCCCTTGGAGGGGTTTTTTGCTGATAAGAATATAGACTATAAAGAGATATTAGATGGTTTTTTAGATAATGAAAGTTTAAAAGAACAATTATTAGTTATACTGGAAGAAATAGATAAAGACACCCAAATCTACCTTAACTTTGTTATATCCTCAGAAGATGAGAGTCAAGATGAGTATAAAGTCTCATTTGCAAAAGCAATATTAACCCTACTATATAAGCTAGGCTATATTTCAAACAATAAAGTGGGTATAATCGACTCTAAGATATTAAACAAAATAGATATAATTGAAAAAAGAAAGTCTTTAAATGAATGTTCTTTAATTATTGAGAATGCCCCACTTCTGAATGATTACATAATAGATAAAATGGAAGAGTTAGTTATAGATAGTGAGCAAGAGATGTTAGTTGTTTTGTTAGGCAGGTCAGATAGGCTTAATCAATTATTTGAAAACCATGAACAACTCTTCTTATACTTTAGTGTGAGGATAGAAGTATAGTTTTAATGATTCTATTGTTTTTTATTTCTATTGCTTTATATTGAAAGATGTTTGCATAATATAAAATTAATGCTATAATACTCTATGTTTGAACTCGTATGAAAGGATTTAAACATGAATAATATAGTTTTAATTGGTATGCCTGGTGCTGGAAAAAGTACTGTAGGTGTAATATTAGCAAAAGTATTAGGATATAATTTTGTTGATTCAGATTTATTAATACAAGAACAAGAACAAAGATTGTTAAAAGACATTATAGATGAAAACGGACTCGAAGGATTTATAGATATAGAGAATCAAGTAAATGCAGATATAAAAGAAAGAAAATCAGTAATAGCAACTGGTGGAAGTGTGATTTATGGTGAAGAAGCCATGTCCCATTTAAGTGACATAGGAACCATAGTTTATATTCAGCTAAGTCTAGATATATTAAAATATAGACTAGGGGATATGCATCAAAGAGGAGTTGCATTAAAAAAGGGGCAAAAATTAAAAGATTTATATGAAGAGCGTTGTCCTTTATATGAGAAACATGCAGATGTCATAATAAACAGTGATAATAAAACAGTTGAAGAGCTATTAACTAGTATTGTCCACGAGATAACCCCCTTTTTAAACAAAGACTTTTAATATATAAAAAGGTATGCTATAATTTATATGGTATGGAATTAATAAACAAAGAAAAACATATTAATTGTATGTTTTTACAAAACATAAGAGAAAATCAAGAATTGGATAGAATTATAGATGGTTTTAGGGATATATAGAAAGAAGATATGGAAATAAATACTATGAGGTGCGGGATGAACCAGTATATAATTAGAGGCGGAAAACCTTTAAAAGGTGAAGTAAGTATAAGTGGAGCAAAGAATGCGGCACTTGGGGTTTTGGCAGCGGCAATAATGAGTGATGGAAAAGTAACAGTAGATAACTTGCCTAATGTACGTGACATTAATGTTTTAATAGAAGCGATAGAGAAAATCGGAGCAAAAGTAGAAAGAAAAGATAGTAACACAGTTGAGATTAATGGTAGTTATATTAATTCTGTAGTTATTGATTATGAATTTATACGCAAGATAAGGGCCTCCTATTATTTACTAGGGGCTTTATTAGGTAAATATAAAAAAGCAAAAGTAGCCTTACCTGGAGGATGTAATATTGGGAGTAGACCAATTGACCAACATATAAAAGGTTTTGAGGCTTTAGGTGCTACGGTTAGAATAGAACATGGAATGATAGAAGCAAAGGCGGACAAACTAGTAGGAAGTCATATATATTTAGATGTAGTTAGCGTTGGTGCTACTATAAATATTATGCTTGCGGCGTGTATGGCTGAAGGAACTACTATATTAGAAAACACTGCAAAGGAACCACATGTGGTTGATGTGGCGAACTTTTTAAATAGTATGGGTGCCAATATTAAAGGTGCAGGAACAGATGTAATTAGAATTGCAGGTGTTGAGAGTCTATCAGATACGGAATATTCAATTATACCAGACCAAATTGAGGCTGGTACTTTTATGCTTGCAGCTGCAGCAACAAAAGGTAATGTTGTAATTAAGAATGTTATACCAAAACATCTTGAAGCAATAACAGCCAAGCTATTAGAGATGGGCGTTGTAGTTGATGAATTTGATGATAGTGTTAGGGTTATTGGGCCAGAAAGATTAAATAATACCCATGTTAAAACCTTACCATATCCAGGATTCCCAACAGATATGCAACCTCAAACAGCTGTTGCTTTAAGTGTATCATCTGGAACTAGTATTGTTACTGAAAGTATTTTTGAAAATCGATTTAAATATGTTGACGAACTTTCAAGAATGGGAGCAACAATAAAAGTAGAAGGCAACTCGGCTATTATAGATGGTGTTGAAAGTCTTACGGGAGCTATTGTTAGGGCACCAGATTTAAGAGCAGGAGCCGCACTTGTTATAGCAGGAGTTATTGCTGAAGGCTATACTTATGTCGAGCAGATAGAGTATGTCGAACGAGGTTATGAAAACTTTGAAGAGAAATTACAAGGTTTAGGGGTAAACATCGCAAAAGTTAATTCTGAAGATGAAAAGGCAATTAGAAAGTTCAAATTCAAGGTTGGTTAAAACACTTAATCAATTATAATACAACTTAATATCTCTTATTCAGAGTGACGGAGAGAGAAGGCTCGATGATGTCACGGCAACCCCTAATATATGGAAGGTGCTAACCTGAGCGATTTTCGAACAATAAGAGGAATTGATAAACGTCAAGTCCGCTTATGCGGACTTTTCTGTATTAGTGAATTATTTTATGATGAATATATTTTTTTGTAATCTTATAAATCATTTTGAAAATTCAATTAATTACCCATAAACAGCATTAAGGAAGGAAGATATTTATGAAGAAACTATTTACCTCTGAATCAGTGACAGAAGGGCATCCAGATAAGATTTGTGATAAAGTATCAGACGCAATCTTAGATGCGATAATTGAACAAGATCCTATGAGTCGAGTGGCATGTGAAACTGCTATTACAACTGGCTTAGTTTTAGTAATGGGAGAGATAACTACTAATGCATATGTAGATATACAAAAAATTGTTAGAGAAACAATTTGTGAAATAGGCTATACAAAATCGGATTATGGATTTGATGGCAAGACTTGTGGTGTTATTGTTGCTATAGATGAACAATCCACTGACATAGCAATGGGAGTGGATAAATCATATGAGTCTAAAACACAAAACTCGGATGTTGAAGCAGAGAATGGTGCAGGGGATCAAGGGATGATGTTTGGTTATGCTTCAGATGAAACAGATGAATTTATGCCATATCCAATTTATTTAGCACATAAGCTAACCAAAGGATTAACTAGCTTAAGAAAAGAAGGAACTCTAACTTATTTAAGGCCTGATGGTAAATCCCAAGTAACATTAGAATATGATGAAAATGGTAAGCCAATTCATATAGATACTGTAGTACTATCAACACAACATGACGCAGAGGTTTCTAGAGAGCAGCTAGAAAAAGACATCCATAAATATCTATTTGATAAAATGTTGCCACAAGAATTACTTACCGACGAAACAAAGTATTTTGTTAATCCTACAGGAAGATTTGTTATTGGTGGCCCTTTAGGAGACAGTGGACTAACTGGCAGAAAGATTATAGTTGACACTTATGGAGGAACAGCAAGACATGGTGGCGGTGCTTTTTCAGGTAAAGATTGTACTAAAGTAGACCGTTCAGCTTCATATGCAGCACGATATATTGCTAAAAATATTGTTGCAGCAGGCCTTGCTAATAAGTGTGAAATTCAAATTTCATATGCAATAGGAGTTGCAGAGCCAACGTCAATTATGGTAGATACATTCAACACAGGGAAGTTAGACAATGGAGCCCTAATTGAAATTATTAAAAAACACTTTGATTTAACGCCTACAGGAATTATCAATATGCTAGATTTAAGAAGGCCTATATATAAACAAACTTCAAGCTATGGGCATTTTGGAAGAAATGATCTAGACTTGACATGGGAAAAACTAGATAAGGTTGATGTTCTAAAAGAATACTTATAAACGGTATTATAGTAACTATGCTAACTGTAGTTAGTAGGGTTTTTATATCTTACTTCGAAGACTTTACGAATAAAGTTTAGAGTGTTATAATGAATAACTAAAGAATAAACGTGTTTATATATTTTTGTTTTGGAGGAAAATATGCATATCACAATAACTGGCAATTTAGGCAGCGGAAAATCAACTATATCTAAGATTATTAAAGATAAATATGGCTTTGAAATATATTCTACAGGGACTATACAAAGAAAGTTAGCAAAAGAAATGGGAAAAACTACACTTGAAATGAATGAGTTAATGTGTAATAACCCTAAATATGACAATATGATTGATGATGCTACGACAAGAACAGCGAAAGAGAGTACTGATAAGAATATCATTTTTGATTCTAGACTTGCTTGGAATTTTGTTGAGCAATCATTTAAGGTTTTTGTATCAGTAAGTTTAGACTTAGCAGCTACAAGAGTCTATAATGATAATAGGGGATCTGTAGAACAATATCTGTCAGAGCATGATGCTAAGAATAAGTTAAGAGCTAGAGCAAAGACTGAAGTTGTACGTTTCAAAGAAATGTACCAATTAGAATATGTTAATTTTTCAAATTATAATTTAATAATAGATTCAACCTATAATACACCTGAAGAAATAGCTGAAATAGCCATGGATGAGGCCAAGAAGTTTTATGATATGGTTGCAGAAGTAGGATTTGATGAAGCTAATCAAGGGTGGAATAGAATATTAGTTTCACCTAAAAGATTATTTAATGGTGAAATCACTCAAGAAGAAAAAAATCGCTTAGAAAACTTGGCCTTAGAATTAAAAGAAAAGGGTATCAGTACTTGTAAAAACATATTAGTCAAAAGTGTAGATGAGGAATATCATATTATAGAAGGCAAAGATGAAGTTATAGCATCACACCTTGCAGGGATACCATTTGTAGAAATAATTATAACAACTTGACAAATCAAACAAACTAACATAAAATCAGAAATATATATGCGCTGAAGAGGAATATTATATCATTTGCATTATCACAGAGAGGAAACAGCTGGTGAAATGTTTCTATAATCTATGATAGAACCTGCCTTGGAGTACTATATGAAAGTATAGCGTATGCCGGCGTTAACGGTATCAAGTGAACTGTATGCAAGGGGCCTAGAACAGGCGCTCGCAGAAAAAGTATACTGGGCAGTAAGCCATGGTATAGGGATTCGCTGCAAAAGGCATGCAACAGTTAATAAGGGTGGTACCGCCGAAGTCTTTGGTCCCTTGTGGATAGAAGGCTTTTTTTGTGTTTAAAAAGAATTGTAACTATAAGATAATTTATAATTGGGAAACTTCATTTTATAAATAGGAACCTGGCACTAACAATAATTAGTATAAAAGGAGATCGATATGGCTAATAATAAAAAGTTGGTAGA
>CAZUDG010000005.1:0-42331 GCA_964618775.1 uncultured Lachnospiraceae bacterium
TCTTCCAAGATTTTTAATCCATAGTCTGCTATAGCATTATCTTCTTCAGCCGTTCCACCACTTACACCAAGGCCACCGATTATTCGATTAGACACTTTTAGGGGAACACCTCCGCCAATTATTGTCATTCGTCCATTAACAGCTTTGTCAATGCCATAGAAAGTTTCACCTGGCTGGGCAAGTTTAGATAATTCTTGTGTGGACATCTTTACAGCCACTGAAGTATAGGCCTTATTCATTGCAATTTCAAAACTGGCTAAAAATGCATCATCCATTACATGAACAGCAATAGGGTTTCCATCAGGGCCACAAATAGCAATAACTGCATTTAGACCATGGGAAGAAGAATATTCTTCTATTCTTTCAATTAACTTCTTTGCTAGTTCAAGACTAATTCTATTAGAATCTACTCCAATTTTGTTAATGACTGCATTAACTATATCTTCTTTGGAAATAAGGTTATTATTATTTTTGTAATTTGAGTTTTCCATAATCTGATCACCTTTACTATGATTGTCTCCTGAGTTAAAAGGATTACTAGTAGTTTCTTTATCCTTCATTAAGAAGTCTGTATAACGAGCAAGTATATACAAATAATCGGATAATCTGTTTATGTATTTTCTTGCAATACCATCTATGTTATATTTTTTGGCCGCTTCTATCATGTAACGCTCTACCCTTCTAGTTATCGCTCTTGCAATATCTATTTGGGCAGATAAGGGATTGGCACCAGGAAGAATAAAAGCTGTTATTTTAGGAAATAATTCTTCGATATGGTTTATCTCTTCTTCTAGATGAGTTACATCACTTTCTGGTGTTTTATATTCTTTATTGTATTGATCAGCAACTCCAGCCATAATAACTTTCAAATTCTCTTGAATTCTTTCTATTTCATTCTTAATATCTTGTTTGGGATGGCTAGCTTTGATTAGTCCTAGATGACTTGTTAGCTCATCAATATCTCCATTAAGTTTTATTCTATCATCAGTTTTTGATACCTGTGCAGAATTTAACAGGGAGGTTAGTCCATAATCACCTTTTTTAGTATATATACTCATATTATCATTCCTTATAATTATATTTGTATATCAGTAGTATTTTTATAACAAATAGATTTCAAAAACAGAAAATGTAAACTATTCATCTAAATCTAGAAAGGGAACTCGTTTTACAGCCCTGGCTGCGTTAGTACCCATTTTTCTACATTGATTTAAAGTGGCATTTTCAAGGAAGAATACATTTTCTCCTTTTGCTAGAGTTCGCATTTGTAGTGCTACTTTTGATCCTTCCACTCCAATTCCAGTTCCTAATATAGATTCATTAGCTGCCATATAACTTAGTTCATCAATACTTCCATGGTAAAAAGGTTTAACTTCATATAATAGACCCTCTTCCTCAATTCCTGCACATACTTCCTCTATCATATGTGTATTATCAACATTTACCGTATATATGAGTATTGTAGGTCGATTGTTAGTCATGGCTTCACCTTTTCTCCAACATAAGACATGATAAGTCCTGTAGCTACTGCATTTCTAGGACCCTTTTTCTTTCTAATATTGCCACGTCCACAAACTATTTTATAATTTGATAGTTCTTCCATTAACATTTCTGGTACTTCAAAATCTATGGCTGATCCCCCTACTAGTACTACATTTGGTATTTTACGTAAGTTATTATCAGGGGCAATTTCTCTTAATCCTCGTATTGTATTTGTTATAAATACTTTCTTTTTAGCATCTTGCCTTACATCTACAATCTTTTCTAGGGGAATATCCTCTTCTATCTTAATATATCCTTCTGGGTGGAGCAATACAACACTTCCAAACAATCTTGGATCTATGGGTTGTTCAAAAAATTTCATACCACCATTCTCAAGTCTCATATGATAAAGACTTTCTACTTTTCCTAAAGGATATTTCTTAATTTCTTCAGCAAGGGTTCTAGAAGAAAGTCCTAGTTCCGTTTGGATTATCATGGTAACCATTTCTCCAGCTCCAGCTTTGTGGGTTGATTTCACTTGACCCTTTTCATCAATAATTGCTGCATCTGTGGAACCACCACCTAAATCAAGAATTGCTAAGGGGAGTCTTGTTCCCGGTGTTGTAAGAGCTCCTAGAGTTGCCATTACAGCCTCAACTCCTGCTACCTTTACATATACATGTAAGTGTCTTTGAAGTTCATCTGCAATTTTTTCCATAGGTAACATTTTGGTTCTTACCATTGCAGCAATTGCAACTGCTTTTTCCATGCAAGTCTCGCCAGCTAAGGCGCCAGATATAGCTACTGGTGCTAATGTATCTACAGCAAGGATATCTGATATACGAATTGTACCTTTATCATGGGATACTTCTTCCATACCTTCTTTTATACGAGAAAACATATTGCCAATATTGGTATTCTCTTGACCGGTAATATCTTTTACTTGACCTGCTTGGCTTAAGATATTCATAATGTTATTTGCACCATTATCAATATTGATAGTAAAATTATTATCTTTATTGGATTCAATATATATTTCTCCAGCAGGGATTAAGTTCTCACGCACATTCTCATAAGGGGTTTTTATAACAACTCCACTTCGTTTACCTACAAGGCTTTTTGCTATTGGGGTTACTGCTTTTGTTTCCTTTGAATCTAATTGAAGTAATGTTGCTAAACCATAGGGATTAGAAAGCATACGAATAGTTTGGCCTGGTAGAGCCACTTCAATTGCCGCTAATTTTCCTTCTGGCATTTTATCTATATCCCTAACTTCATCTACGATGGGAATTTTATTCTTGATACGATTTTCAACTAATACAGCCTCATCCGCTTGTAGAATTAAGCCTACAATTGAAAATTTGTCTGCATGTTGGTTTATAATCTTTGCTATCTTTGTGTAGGAATAGTCTTTTGTGGCTACTATAATATAGGATTCTAAACTGTCTATAGCTTTCTCTTCTATTAACTTGTTTAAATTATCAATGTAGATAAGCCTTCCAACGGCTTGGCCTGCACCTGCAGGTGTATTAGGGTTATGTCCTATCATAGAAGATTCGGTTATAATTGTTTCAGTAATTGTTTCCATTGCAGTATCACCAATGACAGGAGCTGCTTCATTGATGCGAATTAAACTAAGTTCATCTATTCTTTTATTGATTTTACTCATAGCCAGCTTTAGTCCTGTTTTAATTCCTTCTACATTAGCTAATGTACCTTTTGTTCCCGTGGTGGCAGATTCAACAGAAGATAAAAATCTTAAGTTGCCGTCATCTTGGACCTCTCCAATACAAACCTCTGTAGTTGAATTACCTATATCTACTCCTGCAATTAATTTCAAAGAAGAACGCCCCTTTTTTCATATATTTCAACAGCTTCTAATACTAACTTCCCACAGTTAACTGCATTATACTTATTCTTAAGTTCATCTGCCAGATCTAAAAGTTCTTTCTTTGTTGAGCGATTTGGTCTTAATTTATTGTACATACTTAAGATTATATCATCAGGAACATCTACCAACTCTGTTGCCCTTTCAAAGTTCATGGCAAGTTGAAGATTATCTGCGTTTTCTGCAACTTTAGCTTGTTTTTTTAAGGTTTCTTTTGATATCTTTATATCATTAGCTGTGATCTTACCTTTTTTTATTTCTTCTATGGTAATTTCATTTAATTTTTTACCTGTTTTGGATTTGATAGAGTCCTTTTCAAATTCTCCTAAAGGGTATCTCATTGTTATTTTCCCTCATTTCTTTAAAATTTATCTACCATTCAATTGATACTTGTTTTTTATTTACTTGTTCCGTTTCTTTAATATGCATTAGAGCCGCTTTTACTTGGAATTTAGCCCTAGTCATAGGATCATTTTGTCCTTCAATTGGAGATACTTTTTCGCCTTTTGCATATTTGGCAGCATTCTTCCCGACTTTGCGATATGTTTCTAGTGTTAATAATGGTGCCTGTGGAAATAATTCTAGATTTGATAATGGAAACAAATCCTTTTGATGTATTATTACAGTACCTTTCGACTGTAGTCCAATGCCAATACTTGAACCACTAAGTTTAGCTGCCTCTAAGCCAACAAATGCAACATCAGAAGTCTTATAAACTTTTACTACCCTTGGAATCATACCTTCTTCTTCAATTCCTGCTTTTATATTATCTAACACTTCCGTAAGGTCTAAACCATTGATGGTTTTGCCTATTTGAGTTTGAAATGCAGGACCTACACCTACTACTACTTCCTTAGGGTTAGTGCCAGTTTTAGCTGGTGTCCTTCCAGGTAAAGTGTTTTTAATGCTTTCTTCTTGTTTGCTTTGTTCTGACAATTTATCTTTATTAACATTCTCAATAACCGCTTTGACTATCTCTTCTATTAACTTCTCATCTATCTGCATTCTTCCACCTCCTAAAAGTTATTGGGATCAATAATGTTAGGGATGTTCTTTATTTCTTCCCAGCGTTCGCCATCAACTCGATATCCAGTACCAGGTCCCATATAATCATTGGTTAAATTAACTGCTGATATAACATTAAAGTCTTCATCTAATATGGCAGATGTCTGTAAATAATCACCTGTTACCCTTTGTTTTAACATGTTTAATATAGAATCTGCTACATCTTCAAATCCTGTTTCTGCAAGTGCTTTTACTAAGTCAACACCTGTAATTCCTCTCTTCATTAAATCACTAGCTGATATTAAGTCAGCAGGAACGTCTCTATTAGGCGTATCATGGCTTCCATGGGCATAAGTTGCAGCCTCTACTTGTTCATCAGTAATCTCTGTTAGTCCAAGATATTTAAATACTGCTTGAACTGCTTTTCCAGCTTTTCTTCTAACACGAATTACATCTTCTTCTTTGACAGGCCTTAAGCCCCCATCTACCTGCATGTCTCTTTGTAAAACATTATAATCATCATAATCCTCAGCATCAAAGTTGGAACCAGCGAACAAGTTGTCATAATTAGGTTCACCAGCATATCCTGAGAATATAAAATCTGTACCAGGTAAAAACTGAAGCATTGTTCTAGCAGTTCTTCTCATGTCAGAATGAGTAAATGACTGGTCATTAGAAGATGCACATTCAAGTCCAAGAAGGGAAGCCGCTAAGTTTTCTCCCATAACTGCTCTGATACCTGCTGGAACTGACGCCGGTATACCAATACAACTTACTGAGCCATTTTGTACTCCTTGAGACCCTGCCCCTTTTGTGATATATAAACACTTTGTTTCTAAGTAAAGCATGGATTTCTTTTCTGCACCACCCATTAAAACTTCTGAACCAGCACCGGAAGTAAATCTTGTTTTCATACCTCTTGATGCATATGCTGCATTTAAAAATGCTTTGGAATAAGGAGTATCATCTCCATCAACAAAAACATTTTCAGTCCCATATACTGAGATAGTTTCTGCATATGTAGAAAATCCTCGTATTCCTAATTCTAGTTCCGTAGCCTCTTCAGCAGAACACTGTGTTAAAACCCCTTTACTACCAACTTGAGCACCAATTAGAAGGGCAATTGAATTAAAAGGAGCATATCTAGCTGTGCTTAGTGTGGTCTCTTCTTCTCTAAATCCTCTTAAAGCTCCTTCTGCTCCATCTGCTGCTAATTGCACAGGATCATCTTTAAGGTTTGTTATATGGGCTTGATTAGCAGGAGTTTTTCTTGCTCTCATTTTTTGCATACCCATCATCATTTCAACTACATTTAGATGGTTAATTACTTCAACTAGTTTTCCTGGAGTAATGCCAGTAACAATTTCTAATATTTCTTTTCTGGAAATGTTTATGTCAACAATTTTTCTTGCAATTTCTAAAGAAGAGGTAGCCATTGATTTTATTGCTCTATCTATACGAATTGAATGATCAGCTATAAACTGATCTATAAAATCGAAATCCTCTCTTTTCTTTCCGTCCATTTCAACAATAGTATTGTTTATAATCTCAATAGATGGTTTGGGATCATATGGGCTAGACATGGCAACAAATCCCATCTCTGGCCATTCATTAATAAATCCATCTTTATTTACCGGACGTTTTTCTAATGCTTCCATTCTCTTTGATCTTTTCATGTCCATTACCTTTCACATCCTTGCAACTTTTAACATTTACTTTTGTTTTGCCTCACTACCATATATTTTAATATCCCAAGGACTTAACACTTGTTGCCAATCATTATTTAGTTGGTGGTCTGTAACTAATATATCCAAATCAGAGAAATCAACAATCTTTGTAAAGGATATTTTATCGAACTTCGACTCATCTACTACAAGTATTTTTGTATTTGCTGCATCCACCATCAACTTCTTTATATGAGCGTCTGCTTCCTTAGAATCTGTGACACCTTTTTCCATGTCTATACCTTTACAAGAAATTATAGCCTTATCTACATGATAAGATTTGATCATCTTTTCTGCTTGGTACCCTACAAGGGCAAGTGCTCCTCCTTTTAGGGATCCACCTGTTGATAATATGTTCCATCCATTAACATCAGATAGTTCTAAAAGTATTTCTACTGAATTAGTGATAATAGTTAGGTTTTTCTTGTTCTTCAAGTATTTCGCTACATAAACAGCGGTAGAACTTCCGTCTAACATTATATGGTCCCCATCTTCTATAAGAGAACTTACAATTCTAGCAATGTTTTGCTTGTTATCAACATTTGTTTTTTTCCTTACCATATAAGGAAGGTCTATATATAAACTTTCATTAAGTATAGCCCCACCATAAGTTCTTTTGGCTATACCTTCTTTTTCTAGTTTTTCTAAATCTCGTCTTATGGTCTCTTCAGTAACATTAAAAAGAGAGCTTAAATCACTAACAATTACTTTTTTGTTCTTTTGCAAAATTTCAATTATATTATTCTTTCTTTCAATTGCAAGCATTGTTTACCTTCTTTCTAAGTTACATAATCGTTGTTAAATCACAAAATGTATTTGCTTAAGTCCTTATCAGGATTTGCTATAACTACACTATCTAACAACATACCATCCTTACCAGCAGAAGATTTTGCTTTGCTTATAGCCGCTTCTACTGCCGCTACATCTCCTGTTAACATAAGATATGATTTGCCACACATTCCATTGGCAATACGTATTTCTATAAGATCAACTAATGAAGTTTTTGCTGCCTCGTCAGCTGCCACAACAATTGAGGCTACTGAAAATGTTTCTAAAATTCCAAGAGCACCTAGTTCTTTAATTTCAGATGTTTTATAAATTGCAGCAAAGATATCATTGTGAGGATTCCCTAGTATAAAGCTGTCTATTAAGTTAGTACTATATTCCTTTCGGGCTAGGCCAATACATGCATTGATGGCTCCTAGATCCCCGGTAAATAATACTATGTATTTTCCTGGGCAGACAGTTTTGGAGAAAATTATTTCAACTTGGGCTGTTTTTAACATCATGTCCGCAACAAACACTCCTGTGGACACTGTTTTGTATTCTATTAATCCAATTGCTTTACCCATTAATGTACATCCTCTCTATCTAAATTGATTGAATCATTATAAACTTTTCATTTACTTCCGTTACTTTTCCTGATATAGAAGAGTGAAGGGGGATGGAAAGTTTATCTTCTGCTGCTTTTGCTATCATCTGACCAAGCTCTATCAAATCATTCTTTTTAACTATAGGAATAGATTTGGCACCAGCATTTTGTTGTAAATTAATATTTACCTGTTTGGCTTTTGGAGTGAAATCCACCAAGTCAGCATTAACATTATATTGTTCAAGTCCTAGCCTCGAAATAAGTCTAGTCATTGGTACTTTTCTGTATTCCCTATTCTTATCTACTTCTTTAACAGGTTGATTCTTTGGAGGAGTAACTCCATTTTCTCTAAAACCTGCTTTATACTTGCCTATTAACTGTCTAGGTGATAGATCCTGTGGACAGGCATACATTTCACATATCCCACACAAACTACAATACAGTGTGTTAATATATGGTGCTACATCTTTAATTACATTAGAAGAGACATTACGCATAAACATGTGAGGGCTTATTGAGTGTCCCAGCAAGTTTCTTGGACATAAATTAGTACACATTTCACATTGACAGCATGTGGAAGTAGCCTTTTTTAATTCCCTTGATATGTTTGAATTTCTTTTTCTAATTACAGGATGGTCTTTTGCTAATACTAATATGGCATTAGTTGTTTTTGTTATAGTGTCATATGGGCTTACAATATTCCCAGTCATTGGCCCACCCATAAAATAAGCTGGATCCTCAATCAATGATCCTCCTATTGAGTTTATAATGTCTCCTACTGTCATACCTATTGGAACCTTTAGTGTAACAGGCTTTGCAACCTCACCAGCAATGGTCAAATACTTTGTAGTCAATCCTTCTTTATGATTAATTGCCTTGTAAATGTTATACATGGTTTCAACATTAAAAACTGTAACACCTATATCAATAGGGAACTTGCCTTGAGGCACTATCTTTTTTAAAGTATCGTAGATTAAAACAACTTCGTCACCTGTTGGATATACTTCCTGAAGTAATTTTAGGGAAATGTTAGGGAAAGATCCTAAAACAAGCTCTAATGCTTCAACAGTTTCTTTATATACTTGTTTTACTACTACAAATACTTCATTAGCACCTACTGTTTTAGCAATTAAATCAAGAGTGCTTATTATTTCATAAGTATGTTTATGAAGTAAATGTCTATCCACCTTTAGTAGTGGCTCGCATTCTGCACCATTTAATATAATTGTGTTAGCCCTTTTGTCTATCTTGGCATAAGAAGGAAAGCCTGCACCGCCAGCGCCTATAACTCCACCTTCTTTTACAATATGTATTAAGTCAGCTATGTCCATATTATAATCTACTCCAGTCCATTACTATCATCAATAATTCCAACAATAGCCGCATCTACTGGTGATTGTTCTAAATTACATCCTATTCTAGCAGCACTTCCTCTTGCTACAAGTACGAGTTCTCCGATTCCAGCACCCACATTATCTATGGCCACAAATCTATTCTTGCCGCTTTCCATACTTTCTAGTGGCTCAATTATCATAAATTTAGAACCTATTAAATTTTCGTTTTTTCTTGTAGCTACAACACTACCAACTACTTTGCCTATAGTCATATTATCACCTGTTTAATCCTTTAAGGTATAACATCAAAGAGAGAAATATATCTTCTTCATCTTAAGATGTTAGTCAAAATTTATATAAATATTTGTAATTTTCTTAATTATTCTTTATTAATCTAACACTATCCCCTGTAGAGATTTGTGCTGCATTTCCTTCATCTGTATCTAAATGCATTTCTAAAGTATAGCTATCATCAACACGAATTTGAACATTATTAAATCTTGTTCCTCTTTCATTATCTGATTGAACAGAAACTATATCACCATTATTAACTCCAGCAAGGCGAGCATCCTCAGGTGACATATGGATATGCCTTTTTGCTATAATACATCCTTCTTCTAAATACACCGCTCCTTTAGGTCCAACTATAGAAATTGGAGCAGAACCTTTTATATCCCCAGATTCACGAATAGGTACTTTTATTCCAAGCTTAAAAGAGTCAGTTACTGATACTTCAACTTGTGATTCCCTACGAGCAGGTCCTAATATTCTAACATTTTCAATTGCCCTAAGCTTTAAGCCTACAATTGTTACAGTTTCGTTACTAGCAAATTGTCCACCCATTAATTCACTTCGCTTTGTTAATTGATACCCTTTGCCGAACAAGGTCTCTATATCTTTTTGACATAAATGTACATGTCTAGCTGATACACCAACTGGTATTATAAAACCACCACCCTTGTTGATAGGTTTTAATTCTTCCTGTGAAATTTTTGCTTTTTGTATGGACTCCATAACTAATTGAGTTATTCTCTCTATTGTTTGTTCTTTCAAGATTTCACCTACTTTTTATTATCATACAATTATAAGAAGTATAATTAATATACAAAATGGATAACCTATATTGCCACTATATACATTAAGTATATTTTAAAGAATCGGTATACAGCTCCATAATTTGGAGCCGTAAGCCGATCTATAGATTAATGCATGTTTAAATATTATTGTTTTTTAGGTAAAATGGTTTCTACATCATTGTGTGGTCTTGGTATTACATGAGTAGCTACTAATTCACCAAGTCTTGATGCAGAGTTAGATCCAGCTTCTACAGCTGCCTTAACAGCACCTACGTCTCCTCTTACCATAACACTTACAAGACCTGATCCTATTTTCTCTGTACCTACTAATGTTACGTTAGCTGCCTTTAACATTGCGTCTGCTGCTTCAATTGCTGCTACTAAACCTCTTGTTTCTACCATTCCTAATGCTTCTTGAGCCATTCTTTTTTCCTCCCTTAGTTGGATTGTTTCTTTTTTAATTTCATTGTTATTAGTTTTGTTGTTATCATTATTATTAGTTTCTTTATTGCTTGCTGTAGCTTCCTTTGCTACACTTTCTTTTGAGCTTGCTGTGTCTGAAGTCTTATTAATGTCATTAACCCTATTAGTATTCTTTTCTTCTGTTGTCCTATTGTACTTCTTCACTGCATTATTACTGTTAGCTGCTAGATTTGTCTTTGTTTTAATTGCTTCAGCCATTGATTCCACCACCTAATCTCTTGGCACTTAAGTTGACCATTCGTATGATTTCATCATGAGGGTTTGCTATGACTGCATGTACACAAGGCTTCATTGCTGTAGATGCTGCAGTTTCTACCGCTTGTGTAACTGATGCCACATCCCCTTGGATGATGATAGTTACAAGTCTTCCACCTATTTTTCTCTCCCATGTAACAAATTCTACATCAGCAGTTTTTGTCATGGTGTCTAATGCCTCTACAGCTGCTGTTACACTTGGAATTTCAATAAATCCTAATGATTTCATTTTATTTTAACTCCTTTTATAATCTGTAAAAGGATTAGTTTTTAGGTAAAATTGTTTCTACATCATTATGTGGTCTTGGGATTACATGTACTGCAACTAATTCACCAAGTCGTCCTGCTTGAGCAGCACCAGCTTCTGTCGCAGCTTTTACAGCACCTACGTCTCCTCTTACCATAACACATACTAACCCTGATCCAATTTTTTCTGTACCAATTAATGTAACCTCTGCTGATTTCACCATTGCATCTGCCGCTTCAATTGCTGCTACTAAACCTCTTGTTTCAATCATTCCTAATGCTTGTTGAGCCATTTCTTTATCCTCCTATTAAGTTCTAATTTTGATCTAATCCACTTATTTTTAACATCATTTCTGTATCAATTGCTGGGTTTGCTATTATATGTTTTGATATTACTCCAGATACTTGTTTTGCTGCTTCTTCTGCCGCTTGGACTGCTGCTTTTACATCTTCAACACTTCCACGAAACTTTACTAACACTATAACCGGAACCAGAAGATCATCTGCATTGGCTGGTTTGTTTCGATCAAAGGTTTCAATTGTTACATTTGCTGCTTTACATCCTGCATCTGCTGCAACAAAAGCTGCTACCAAGCCATAAACCTCTATCATCCCTACTGCTTTTGCCATCTTAATTACTCCCTGATTTACTCATTAATTATAGCTATTTTTAGTCCTTCCATATTCAGATTAGTAGCAAATGCTTCATTAATCTGTTCTAATGGATATTTATGAGTGATTAGTTTTTCTAATGGAAGTCCAATAGCTTTTGCTCTTTTTAAGAAATCAAATGTTGTAGCATAGTCTCTTAAAGTATATACCCAAGATCCAACTAATGTAATTTCTTTTGCACATAAGTCAAAATGGGGATTGATAGTAGCATCTCCACCATTTATAAAGAATCCTAGTTCACAAAGTCCGCCACCACTGCGAATAAACTTATAAATGTTAGAGTGAGCAGCTGGTGATCCTGTACATTGGAAGGCAAAATCTGCTAAATGTCCATCGAATTGATCTTCTACCGCCTTAGCAAGTTCTTCAACGTTGCTATGGTTTTTGAAATTCACACTTCTTGTAGCACCCATTTCTTTTGCAAATTCAAGTCTTTGATCAATACCATCAACTGCTACAATGTTTTCAACACCCATAGTTCTAAGAACTGCTATACATAATAATCCAATTGGCCCACATCCTTGAACCACTACCCTACTATTAAATCTTAGTATGCCAGTTGTCTTAGCTCTTTCAACAGCATGAATTAAAACAGCTGCAGGTTCTATTAATATTCTAGAATCTAAGTCCAAGTCACTTACATTAAAGACACTAGAACCTTCCCTAACTACTATATAATCAGCGAACCAGCCATTTAAGTGAGTATCATCATCAGGTAATAGGCCGTATACATCAGCTCCACCTACATTTTGTTTGTTCATATCAAACATAGTGATATCTGGATTATCTTTAAATATCATACAGGTAACTATTTTATCACCAATGTTAAGAGGCTTTCCTGCACTATCCTTCTTAACACCCTTACCCATTTTAACAATTTCTCCAGTTCCTTCATGTCCTAGTACAACTGGAATTAATCCAAATGGATCATTCTTAAATTCATGGGCATCAGTTCCACATATACCACTACCTTCAATCTTAACTAATATGTCATTATCACCAAGTTCAGGTATAGGGTATTCTTGAATTTCAAAGTGTTCTAGCTTTGTAAGCATTGCAACCTTGCTAGTTGCTGGTATATCCCTACTACTAGCAGATGTTTTTGAAGCAGCACTAGAAGTGTCTTTCATTCCATCTAGTACTTTTTTAACTATTTCTTCTATGTTAACAGAATTAACATCCATTACTTATCCTCCTTCTTAAATTTGTTTAGCGTATACAAAAGCTATCAGCCATGGTACATTGTCTTTCTTTTGTGAAAGTTTTTGCTGATGTTAAACCTTCGCCTGTCCTGCTTGCTATAGTGTATGTGCAAATTCCTTCTCCACCAAACCCTAAGGCTGCATAAGATGGAGCATTTTTTACAAAGATTGCAGTGTCAATAGCTTTACCAAAACGTGTTAGATTGTCCACATTCTTAGAATGCATATGGGCCGAATGACGGTTACCATGTTCTAGCCAAACAGCTTTTTCAATGGCATCATCAATATCTTTGGCACGTACAATACCAAGTATAGGCATCATTAACTCTTCTGATATTAAAGGATGTTCTTTATCGCCTTCAAAGATTATACAACGTATATTCTCTGGGGCGTCTATTCCTATCTTCCCTAATAGAACACGTGCGTCTTGACCAACACACTCTCTATTTAACTTATTATCATTAAATATAACTTGTGTTAATCTTTCTTGTTCTTCCTTGTTAACTATATAACAGCCATTCTCAACTAGATAGAAGGTTAATTCATCCACTATTTGATCAACCGCTACAATTGCTTTTTCAGATATACAAGGTAAGTTATTGTCAAATGTACAACCATTAACAATATCTTCAGCTGCCTTCTTTATATCTGCAGTCTCATCTACAAGCACTGGAGGATTACCTGCACCTGCTCCAATTCCTCGCTTGCCAGATGATAGTACTGTGGTAACTACTCCTGGACCTCCTGTTGCTACAATAAGGGGAATGTCCTTGTGCTTCATCATTATGTTGCTAGAATCTAAGGTTGGTTTTACTACTGAAACAGCAACATTGTTCGGTCCACCAGCTTCCATTGATGCTTCATTTACCAAGTTTACTGCAAGATTTGATACTTTACTTGCCCCTGGATGAGGATTAAACACTACTGTGTTGCCCCCTGCCAGCATACCTATAGCATTACAAAGAACTGTCTCACTTGGATTGGTGGAAGGGGATATAGCTCCTATTACCCCAAATGGCCCTCTCTCAACAAGGGTAAGACCACGATCTCCAGACCAAGCTTTGGTTTGAATATCTTCTGTTCCTGGAGTTTTTTCTGCAAGTAATTGATGTTTTAATATCTTATCGCCAACATTACCCATTCCTGTCTCTTCAACACCAAGCCTTGCAAATTTCTCTGCGTTTTCAATGGTTTTTCTTCTTATGTTGCTAATAATTTTTTCTCTGACATCCATTGATAAGTTACGCATGATCTTTTGAGCCTTTTTTGTTGCTTCAATGGCTTCATTCATATCTTCAAAAACTCCCAGTTGTGAATTGCTTGAAGTCTCTTGTTCTTCCTGTAAACTAGACATTACTTTTGTTACTATGTCCTTAATCTGTGCATCACTAATCTCCACTCTATTACCTCCCTTTCAAGTATTTTATTAGGCCTTTATGAAGATTTATTTTAAACCTAATTGTTCCATTACTTTTTTGGTTATCTCAGATACCATTGCTTCTGTACTATTATCACCATTATCACTTAAGCAACCATGACAACTGTCTTTATCTTTGTTTTGGCAAAGATCTGCTGGATGTTTTCCAGTCATGCCAAATTTGCGACGGATTTCATATAATCCTTGTACTTGTTCGTTACTTAGTTCTTGAGGTCCACCTAATTGTGTGGATATGAATAATAATTGAGCATAAAACTCTACCGATTCCATCTTATGATAAGCACTTAGTAGACTATCAGAATATGTTAAAGCTCCGTGGTTCTCTAGTAGTACTGCATCATAATGAGGCAAATATTTAGAAACAGCATCAGGTATTTCTTCTGTAGATGGTGTACCGTACTCTGCAATTGGAACACAACCTAGAGCAATAACTGCCTCTGGCATGATTGGCTGAGTTAGTGGGATACCTGCAATTGCAAATCCTGTAGCATACATTGGATGAGCATGTACAACAGAATTTACATCTGGTCTTTCCTTGTATACTCTCATGTGCATCTTGATTTCTGAAGATGGTTTAAAATCACCATTAGCTTGTAACACGTTACCATCTTTATCAACTTTACAAATATACTCTGGAGTCATAAATCCTTTACTAACACCAGTTGGTGTACATAAGAATTCATTCTCATTTAACTTAACAGAAATGTTACCATCATTAGCAGCAACCATACCTCTGTCATATATTCTTCTACCAATTTCACAGATCTCTTTTTTTATTTCAAATTCTGATTTCATTCTTTTCCTCCTGTTAATAGAATTAATGTTAATCCATTTGTGGTTTTACTTTGTTTTTATTTGGTTTTGTGTTTGTTTGATTGCATTTTACCATTTTGACCACTATAAGTCAATAGAACTTTAAGGTTTTTTACATGTTTTTTGTGGTTTTACTTTGTTTTCTTTTTATTTAATTTAAAAATAGCTATAGAAGATTTTAATCTTCTATAGCTATAAATTTAAGGTTTACACATAAAGGTGTTTTATGCATATAAATAATTAATAATTACATTTTCTTATATCTTGGTCCGTAATTTTCACAAGCTCTGTAATCTGCACTTTCTTTATTCATTCCAAATGCATTCCATGCAGCTGGTCTAAATATTTGTTCTTCAGGAACGTTGTGCATACATACAGGAATTCTTAACATAGAACATAATGATATTACGTCTGCACCAATGTGACCATAACTTATAGATCCATGGTTTGCACCCCAGTTATTCATTACATCATATGCTGTCTTAAATGGTCCGTCTTTGCCATCACATCTAGGTGCAAAGTAAGTACATGGCCAAGTATAGTCTGTTCTCTTCCAGATAGAGTCTGCCACATCAAAAGGAAGTTCAACTGTCCAGCCTTCAGCAATTTGCATTACTGGTCCAAGACCTTTAACACGGTTTAGCCTTATCATAGTAACAGGCATTTCAGCTTCTGTTAAGAATCTTGATGAATATCCGCCACCTCTAAAGTATCCCAAGTCAGCAGCATTCCAAGTAGTTGCTGCTAAACATGCATCTGCATCTTCTTCTGTAGTCTCCCACCATTTTTTGATAATAGCATTGCCATCTTCATCTTTAACTGCTCCACTTGTCTCAAGGCACGCAGCACCAGAGTTAATTAGATGGATAAAGCCATCGTTTTCTTTTGCTTTTCCTGTTAACTCATGACCTGTTGTTCTCTTAACAGCATCAGCACTCCAGTAAGTTCTAACATCTGCAAAGATTTGTGGTCTACCAGTTAATAAGTTTCCAAATAACATACTTACACCATTAAGACCGTCATTCTCAGTTGCAATTATATATGGTTCTCTTGTACCATTCCAATCAAATGAAGAATTTAGGATAGCTTCAGCAAAGTCTGCATTAGGATAGAAGTCTGTCCATTGTCTTTGTCCTTGGAAACCAGCCATAATTGCGTTATGGCCAACCATTTCTTCCTCTCTACCTTCTGGTAGGTTTGGATTACCATTCATTAAGTCTTTTATAATACAAGTTTGCTTAGCAATAAATTCCCAATCAGCATCCTTTTCTTCTTGAGTCTTTTGCATTTCTTCTGGATTCTTATCAAATCCTACATTACATTTTTCTTTAATCCACGCTAAAGCTTTTTCAACTTCTGCTTCGTCATAGATGCCTTCTTCCATTCTTCTAATAACTTCTACTTCATCTATAGACTCAAGTCTCATTCCTAGATAATCTTCGTAAAAGTCTGGATCTGCCATGGAACCAGCAATACCCATACATGTTCCACCTATTTGAAGATATGACTTATCTTTCATGGTAGTCGCTGCTACTGCTGCACGACCAAATCTTAATAGTTTTTCTACTACATCTTCTGGGATTACTGTATCGTCTGCATCTTGAACATCTCTTCCATATATACCAAATGCAGGTAAGCCTTTTTGTGCATGTGCCGCAAGTACTGCTGCAAGATACACTGCTCCAGGTCTTTCTGTTGCGTTTAGTCCCCAAACACCTTTAATTGTATTACGGTTCATATCCATAGTTTCAGAACCATAGCACCAACAAGGTGTTACAGTTAGTGTAATTTCTACACCTTCTTTTTTGAACTTAGCTTCACAAGCTGCTGCTTCTGCAACTCGTCCTATTGTAGTATCAGCAATAACTACCTTTACAGGTTCACCGTTAGAATATCTTATGTTATCTTCATATAATTTCTTTGCTGACTTTGCCATGTTCATAGTTTGATCTTCTAGAGACTCTCTTACCTTTAGAGGTCCTCTACGTCCATCAATTACCGGACGAATACCGATAACCGGGTATTCACCAATTAACTTACTCTTTGCCATATCTTTTTTCCTCCTTATAAATTATCATTTATTATTGTTAAATATTTTGTGTAAGCTTTTTCCCATTCTTCATTATAATTTGATTCATAGGTCACAATATCTGGTGATTTTGCAATTATCTCCCTTGCATGCTTATAATCTTTAATGTCTCCACTTACTATAAGCTGAAGTGCTAAGTTACCCATAACAGTTGCCTCAACAGGTCCTGCTATTACACTACAATTGCAAGAGTCTGCTGTTAATTGGCACAGTAACTTACTTTGAATTCCTCCACCAACCATATGAATGGATTTATAATCCTTACCAGTACATTCTTTAATTTGTTCATAAGTATAACGATACTTAAGAGCCAAACTTTCATTGATGCAGCGTACAATTTCACCTTTTGTTGTGGGAACTTCTTGATTCGTTCGTCTGCAATACTCTGCAATACGCCTAGGTATATTACCAGCAGAAACAAACTCAGGGGCATCAGGGTCAACAAAACATTTAAATGGTTTTGTTGTCTTTGCCATGTCTTCCAACTCAGAAAAACTGTACTTCTCGCCTTCTCTAATCCATTGCCTTCGACTTTCTTGGATTAGCCATAAGCCAATAATATTCTTTAAAAATGATACTTTATTTTGATATCCACCTTCATTGGTAAAATTATACTTATATGATAGGTCATTAATAATTGGCTCTTCCGCCTCTGTCCCAAATAAAGACCATGTACCACTACTAATAAAGATAAAATCTTCTTCTTGTGTTGGTACTGAAAGCAGTGCACTTTGTGTATCGTGGGAAGCTACTGCAACCACATCAACTGGCTCTAGTTCAAGCTCCTTACATATTTCATCACTTAACTTACCTATAACAGTTCCACAAGGAACTATCTGTGTAAATAGCTTTTCTGGAATACCAAGGCTGTCTATTACCTTCTTGGACCAGTTCCTTTCTTTTGCATCAATCAATTGAGTTGTTGAGGCAATGGAATATTCTGTTTTCATTTTACCAGTTAATAAATAATTAAACAAATCTGGTGTTAATAATAATTTGTCTGCTCTTTTTAGTATGTGAGGCCTGTCTTTAGCTAAGGATAGGAGTTGAAATGCCGTATTAAGTTCCATAAATTGAATCCCGGTTATTTCATAAAATTCTTCTTTAGCTATTAATTTGAAGGACTCTTCTATCATTCCTTCAGTTCTTATGTCACGATAATGTATAGGATTTTCAACCAGTTTGCCATATTCATCAATTAAACCAAAATCCACACCCCAAGTATCAATTGCAAGGCTGTCAAATCCCCCTGCATGTTTTGCTTTTAATAAGCCTTGCTTAATCTCGTGAAATAGTCTTAAAGTGTCCCAATACATAGTATCTCCAACCATAACTGGGTCATTGGAAAACCTATGTATTTCCTTTAATTCTATTTTATCACCATCAAAAGCCCCAATCATGGCTCTTCCACTTGAAGCACCAAAATCAAAGGCTAAAACCTTTTTAATATCTGACATATATTAACTCCTTACGTCTAATCGTTAATAACAACGCCCTTTTGTAACATTACATTTGCATATATTGCTTCTTCTCCAGTAGCTATAATTGCATATGCTTTTTTTGATTCATCATAAAACTCAAAACGTTCTATATGACCAATAATGGAACCTTTTCTCCCATCATGTTTTTCTACAATCTCTTGATAAGTATCCCAGATAGGAGTTTCAACATCATCTCCTGGAACCACTTCCATTAATTTTACTGGATGTTCTACATAAGTATCTAAAGGCAGCAATTGTAATATCGCATCTAATACTTCTGGTACTCCATGTCCATCAAGTCTAATTACATATGCATCTCTTCCCATAGACTCTGCTGGGAAATTTCCATCTCCTATAACTAAAGTGTCACCATGTCCCATTTCATTTAAAACTTTTAATAACTCCGGAGATATAATTGAAGGTATTCCTTTTAACATATAAACCCATCCTTTCTTGTATCATTATCTTATTTTATACTTAATATAACTATTATAATTAGTATTATAACTATATTAAATTGAATTTTCTATTAAAGTTATTCAATTTATTATTAAATTTGTCTTTTTTTACCCCTCAAGATGATTTTCCTCACCTTACAAATGGAAACAATAGTTTTTGATTTTCCATTGTATATATGTTTTCATCTGTAATTAATTGAGAGCCTGAGTCAATTTTGTTTGATATTTTCTCTTCGTTTATAAGTTTAGCTGCCTCCTCAATCCCCAAGTAGCCCATATTAAATGATTTTTGAATTATAATTCCTTCAAGTATTCCAGCTTCTAAAAACTGAATTTGTTCCATTGAAGCATCAATCCCAAACATCTCAATTTTATCTTCAAGATTTAAATCAATTACAGCTCTTGTTGCCCCTACTGATGAATATTCATTTAGCCCTACTATCATATTGATGTCTGGGTGCCTTTCTAACAAGTCTTTTGTCACATTATATGCCTTTCCATATTCCGAGTCACAATATACAACATCTATAATTCTGTCTTTTTCACTTTCCAGCCCTGACTCAACCCCTGCTAGTCTTTCAATTGCTGTAGATGTGTTTTGAACATGACTTACAACACCTATTACAGTGTCTTCTTTTATGAAATCTTGCATATAACGTCCCATTTTGTTCCCAGCCTTATAATTATCAGTCGCAACACTAATATCTCCTAATTCTTTATCTATAGCAGAATCGATTAGCACAAGTTTTATATCATTATCAACTATTTTTTCAGCCATAGGTGTAGTTTTGGTATAATTTGCAGGAGACAAGGCTATAGCATCTGGCTTTTGGTCAATAGCCCAAGCTATTAACTCATTTTGCCTTACATAATCATCTTCTGTTTCAGGTGCAACTACAGTTAAATCTATGTCATATTCTCTTGCCGCCATCCTAGTTCCACCAATTAAGGCTGTCCAAAAATCATTATCTGCATCAATCACTTTAGGAATATATATAATCCTAATTGGCTCATCATTAGAATCGACTCTTGTGCCTATAAAATTGATTATATATACAAATATAAGTATAAATGGAAGAATCATCAAAACCTTGTATTTTGTTGTGATTTTTCGTGATTTACTCATTTTATTCCTTCTAAGCCTCCTTATTGTTAGGTGATTGCTTTGGAATAGTTATTGTTACAGTTGTTCCTTCACCAAGCTTGGTTTCTATCTCAAATCCATGATTTTTGCCATAATGAAGATTTAGTCTTTTTTGAACATTGTGTATTCCAATTCCAGTGGATTTGTATTCATCTTTGTTATAGTCAATTATTTGATCTACATGATCTTTAGTCATCCCTACACCATTATCAATTACCTTTATGATTATGTTATTATCATCAGAGGATCCTATTACTTGCAGAAGACATTTTGACCCTTTGTATTTTATACCATGATAAATTGCATTTTCAACTATTGGTTGAACAGTCAATTTTAATATTCTTTCGTTATATATATCTTTATCAAAATCAACTTCATAATCGAGAATGTCTTTATATCTCATTTGTTGGATAGTTAGGTAGTTCTCAATATAGTTTTCCTCTTGTTGGATAGTTAATTCTTCATCTTCATTACTAATGCTTTGTCTTAGCAATTTGGCCAGGGCCGAAGTCATAATAACTACTTCTTCTGTTTTTTTAGCCTCTGCCATCCATATGATAGAATCTAATGTATTATATAGAAAATGAGGATTGATTTGTGATTGTAAAATTTTAAGCTCACTTTTTCTTTTTTCCTTTTGCTCGTAAACAATCTTATCCATTAAATTTCTAATTTCATCTAGCATTATGTTATAGGAATTACTTAGACTGCCAATTTCATTATTGGGGATATCTGTGATGTTAGCTTCTAATAATTCTCCTTGCTCAACTTTTTTCATAGAATTTTTAAGTATCTTTAATGGACGAGAAATCCCGTGGGATATTATGGCAGAAATAATAACTACTGCTATTAATAGTATAATTGATATAACTACGTATAATATTTCAGTCTGGGATTTATCTTTCATCAGTTCTGAAACTTCCTCAACCCCTACAACGGTCCAACCAGTTTTTGCTGAAACAGACTTAGTATATAACTTACTTTCATCACCCTCAGTAACAAAATGGCCTGAATCATTATACATAACCTCTTGAATTCTTTCAGTTTTTAAACCACTATATAATAGTTGTTGTTGTGGATGATATATAATGTTTCCATCTACATCAAGAATAAAGATATATCCTCTTTGGGAAGTACTGTTTTCTTCACATAAATCACTAATAATATCATAGTTTAAATCAATGAAAAAAACTCCTGAAAGATCATTAGTATAGGGATTTCTCATATTAGTACATAAGGTTATAACCCATTTATAATCATCTTTGACTAGGTTTTGTACATGGGATGATGTTAAGAAGGTTTCTCCAGGATTCGAAAAAGCTTCTTTATACCATTCTAGTTCATTAAGGGAAACAAGTTTGTTTAATTGGTCTGTTCCATCATTGATCAAATACCTATCTAAATTAGAGATTATAGCAATATTATAAATATCATCTCTGGCCTCAAGAATAAGCATAAACTGTGTCAGTATACTATCCTGGAGTTTGTGTGCTTCTTCTTGTTCCAAATCGGTTTTAAACAAATACTCGTTAACATCCTGGTGGTTTGTAACAAGAACCGTAATATTATCCATATAATTAATATAAGAATCTATTTGATAGTTAACTTGTTCAATTAATTGAGTTGTATAATCAATAGAGTTCTCTAACACCGTGTCTTCTGTATAGTTCAACGAAATAAATACAAATATAAGTAATGCTATAATAATTATCGTTGAAAAAGAGACCAGCATGGAAAGCCTAATGCTTTTAAATTTATTAAACACTTTTTATACCCGACCTTTTTATTCATTATTATCTTCTATATCTCTTAAATACTCCGTAGGTGATTGTCCTGTTGATTTTTTAAATACAACACTAAAATAATGGGGATCTGAAAAGCCAACTTTATCAGCGATTTCATAGTTTTTCAAATCTGTACTTTCTAGTAATATTTTAGCCTTATCTATCCTTGTAATAGTTAATGCTTCCATGAATGTTTTGCCTGTTTCATCTTTAAAAATTGTACTAAACCTACTTGAACTAATGTTTAGATATGAACAAACATCACTTAAATTCAAATCGGAATTCCCAAAATTCTTCTCTATGAAATCCATAGCTAATAGTGCACGCCTTTTATTTACTGAATCCTTTTGAACTTCTAATATGTTAGCTATTTTATGGAAATAATCTTTGAGGAGTTTTATCCCTTCACATAAATAGTCCGTGTTTGATATTTCTTTAAGAACTTCTTCTTTGTTAATACCATTCCCGGTTTCAACTAACTCGGTAATATGTAATTCTTTATCTATATTCAATATAATTCTTTGCAGATATGTTATAGACAAAGATTTGTTAGCTAATGATAGTTTGATTTCAAGTTCCAAATCATCTATAATCTTTAAAATCTTATCAGTATTATTTGCCAATATTTTAGGGATTAATTCATTTGTATAATTATTTATTATAACATTTTTCTTTGCCTTGTCATTATATGTTACAACATCTTCATAATCTAAAACTCTCTCTTCACCAAATAAATATTTATACTCTAATATCCCAGCTGCAGCTTCATAGGACCTATATATATCCTCTTTTTTATAAACTGTATTCCCTATAATTACCGATATATCAAGTTTTAAAAAAGTTTTTACTTGATTCCTTATATCTTTGCTTATATTTTTTGCTTGTAAATCAAGGTCCTTTGGATCATCAAATTGAAATAAAATATAGAGTCTCTTTTCTGTTGCTAAACAAGATACCCCTCTTTTACTATCTTTTACAGTTTCATCGCTTATATTGTGAACAGCAAAAGCCATCAAGGAACTGTACTGCTGCTTGTTTTCATTATCAAGTGTATAACTAAAATCATGATTTATCTCTATTATAGCAACTTTATAGTACTTTGCATTTAAATCAATGTCGAATTCCTTCAATTCCCCAGCTGCATCTTCCTGTGTTTTTCTTCCAGTAATAAAATCTGACAAAGCCTTAGACTTTAAGTATAGTTTGTTTCTTTTTAAAGTATTACTTAATGAATGCCATTCCTTTTCTTTTTTAAACTTCTTATCTCTATTTAGCTTTACCTTTAATAAAACCTCTGACAATTCTGCCGCAGTAACTGGTTTTAAGATATATTCCTCAACATTATATTTAATTGCTTTTTGTGCATACTCAAACTCATCAAATCCACTAAAAATAATAATACTTATCTCTGGGAAATTATGATAGATGAATTCACATAACTCTATTCCATCTACAACAGGCATGCATATATCAGTTAAAACCATGTCAACACTGTTGTTGCTAATAAATTCCTTAGCTTCTTTACCATTTTGACAAATCCCAACTAACTCATACCCAAGTTTGTTCCAGTTGATAATTTCACTTATTGCTTCTCTAATAAGAACTTCATCATCTACCAATAATACCTTATACATTTAGCCACCTCATAATCATCCATCTAATTACATATATGTCATTATAACATATATGTAATTAAAGGCCCCTTGCATATACAAGAGGCCTTTAATACTCATCTTATAAACTAGTTATAATAAATTCGGTTTAATTATTAGTCATATAGGTTTTGTGCAATTTCTGGGCTTTCAATATTATCAGCATTATACCATTGAGAACCAGTATCTACGTCTTCAACAGCTTCACCTTTAGCAACTTGTACTAATAGTTCAATTAATACTTCACCAATTCTTACTGGAGCCTGTGTAACAGCACCAAATAATGTACCATCTGCTATAGCTGCTTTAATAACTGAACCAGAGTCAAATCCAACACCAATAATGTCATCATCGCCAGTACCTAAAACGCCTAGGTTTTCATTAGCAGTTATAATTCCTTCTGCTGATACTTGGTTAGATCCGTATATTGCAATAGTGTCTTCTTTGTTTAATATTGTAGATGCTTCAATAGCAGTTAATTCTGTTGTTGTTTGAGAAGGAACACGTACTTCGATAACTACGTCTGCATCACCTTCAGCTACTGTTTCGCCTTCTGTGTTACTAATATAGAAATCATTACCTATTACAGCAGTTGTTTTTCCATCGGCTGCTAATAGTTCTATCATTTTGTCAATGAATCCTAGACCACGTTCAGTAATAGATTCTGAGGTAGCATCTTGATTAACTTCACCAATTCTTACTTGTCCGTCTGCATTTGCAATTCTGTCTTTGATTCCATCATACATACCTTCAGCTGCTACTGTACCTGCGTTGTAGTTGTTAGTTGATGCGTTAGCAAATACTGAACCTTCTGGAGATGCTGGAACACCAGAGTCAAAACCAATTATTGGAATTCCTGCTTCCATTGCGTCGTTAATAGCGTCTAGAGCTGCACTTGTGTCAAGAGAAGCTAATCCAATTGCTGCTGGAGCTGAGTTAATAGCACTGTTTAACATTTGTACTTGATCAGCAACATCTGATTCTGAGTTAGGGCCAACAAAGTTCATAGTTACGCCTAATTCCTCTGCTTTTGCAGTTGCACCTTTATAAACTGCTTGCCAATAAGTTGATTGGAAACCTTTTGAAACAATTTCAAAGTGATAAGCTTCTGCATCACCAGCAGCATCATCTTCTTCTTTTTCTGTTTCGTCAACAGCTGCTTCTGTTTTTTCTGGAGCTGCTGTCCCTTCTGTTTCTTTTTCCTTTTCTCCACCACCGCAACCTACTAATAAAGTTGCTACCATAGTTAACATAAGTAAAATTGCTAGTATCCTTTTTTTCATTACATATTACCTCCTAAAATATTTTTTTATATGAACCTTTTAAGGCTACATATCATCATTAAATTGCTTTATTAATATTATTTTTTATCCTTATTGGTAATTAAGTCAATTAAAACAGCCCCAATCAGAATAACACCTGTTATAATCTGCTGCCAGTTGGGTTGAAATCCAACAAATGGAAGTCCTGTTTTGATAATTGACATTACTAGAACACCTAACAATGCTCCTACAATGGTTCCTTGACCACCTGTAGTTGAAACCCCACCAATTATTGCACCACCTATAGCATCTAACTCAAGTCCTGCTCCTGTTCCTGGATTAATACTTGCAAATGTTGCAGCATAAGCTATACCTGCTAAACCTGCAAAGAAACCAGAAATAACATATGCAATAATATGATATTTTGTAACATTTACACCAGAAAGTCTTGTTGCTTCTTTATTACTTCCAATTGCTATAATATAACGACCTACTTTTGTTTTGTTAAGTATTAAGGTCATAACTACTGCTGCAATAATAATTAATATAATACCTACAGGGATTTTGGTTCCATTTATATCCATCTTGAATATATTTCTAAACCAGCCTCCTTCAGCAGTTGCTTGAGGCCAGGGAATACCAAACCCACTTGCACTAATTGTTCCTAATCCTCTAGTAATCATCATAGTACATAGAGTTGCAAGAAATGGTGGTAAATTCATTACCGCAACTAATATACCGTTTAACAAACCGATTATAAGTCCAAATACAACTGTTACAATCATACCTACAATAACTGGCATCTCTTGATATCTAACTAAATAGCCACCAGCAATTGCATAACATATTATGCCTGTACCAATTGATAGGTCTACACCCCCACTAATTAAAACAAAGGTTACTCCTATAGACATTAATGCTATGTAATATGTATAGTCTGCTATACTAACTAGTGTTGAATACCTACTAAATGAAGGACTTGACAAAGAGAATACTGCTACAAGCGCTATGATAATTAATAATACAATAGTTCTTTGAGTTCCTAAATTTCTAACAATTATATTATTCTTTAATATGTTGTTTTTTGCTTTATTCATAATGATCATCAACCCCTTCTATTCTCTAAGCGTTGCCGCATGCATAATGGCTTCTTGGGAAACTTCTGCTATGTCTATTTCACCAGTTTTTCTACCTTCACACATTACTATGATGCGATCGCTCATTCTTAATATCTCTTGTATTTCAGAAGAAATCATGATTATTGATTTTCCTGCAGCAACAAGTTCATTCATTAATTGATATATTTCACTTTTCGCACCTACATCAATACCTCTTGTAGGTTCGTCAAAAATTAGAATATCACAATCTCTAGCTAACCATTTAGCTATAACCACCTTTTGCTGGTTTCCTCCTGATAAGTTTACAACCTTCTGTTCCACACTTGGTGTTCTAATATCTAGTTGGTCTACATACTTTTGGGATTCTTCTTTTTCTTTATCCTGGTCTATAAAAACACCTGACATATAGTCTTCTAATATTGCCATAGTTGTGTTTTGGGCAACTGTTTTTTCTACTAATACCCCATAACGTCTACGGTCTTCAGAAAGATAACCCATTCCTAGATTAACAGCATCTTCAGGAGATTTTATATCTACCTCTTCCCCGTTTATATAAATAGTTCCACTATCCTTTTTGTCAGCTCCAAAAATAGCCCTTGCTGTTTCGGTTCTTCCTGCTCCCATTAGTCCTGAAAACCCTAATATCTCGCCTTTATACAGTTCAAAGCTTACATTCTTAACCGACCTACCAACATTTAAATCTTCTACTTTAAGAACTATAGGTGCATCTTCAGCTACGTTACTTTTACTTTTTGGCTCTTCATAAATAGTACGGCCGACCATCATTTGGATTATTCTATCTTTTGTCGTATCTTTTGTATCAACTGTTCCTACATATCCACCATCTCGCATTACAGTAACCCTATCTGAAATTTCTTCAATTTCGTTCATACGGTGAGATATATAAACTATTCCTAATCCTTGTTCTTTAAGATCTCGAATTATTGTAAATAGCTCTTTTATTTCTGACTCAGTTAATGCTGCAGTAGGTTCATCAAATACAATAACCTTTGCGTCATGAGAAACCGCTTTTGCAATCTCGCACATTTGCTGTTTCCCTACTGTTAGATCATTCATTAACTCTTTAGGATCAATTACAATGTTTAGTTTTTCAAAAAGCTTTGTAGCTTCTTTGTTCATCTTATCGTCATTAATAAATCCAGCTCTTCTAGGCTCTCTTCCTATAAATATATTTTGAGCAACTGTTAAATGCCCTATCATATTAAGTTCCTGGTGTACTATAACAACACCTGCACCTTGAGCCTCTCTTGGGGTTGTAAATTCTTGTTCTTTACCGTCAAATATAATAGTTCCTGAATCCATCTTATATATTCCGGTTAATACTTTCATTAGTGTAGACTTACCTGCACCATTCTCCCCCATAAGAGCATGAACTTCACCTTTTCTAACATTAAAATCTACATGATCTAATGCATGTACTCCAGGGAAACTCTTATCTATCTGTTCCATACTTAGAATCACATCATTCACGGCTTCACCTTCCTAATCTATAATAATCTAGAATTCTATCTAATATACATGATTAATTAATTCTTTTTTGACTACTAAAAATATCAAGATATACAGCTATAATTACTATAATACCTGTAATTATTAATTGGAAATCTTTCGTTAATCCAACAGCTAAGATACCTTCTTGAAGCAGAGATATGATCAGAACACCAATAATAGTACCACCAGTTGATGCAACTCCACCAGCCATGGAGGTTCCTCCCATTACAACACTCGCTATCGCTTCATTATTATATTGATCCCCAAGCCCTGGTTGAATAGTAGTATAAGCTCCTACAAAGAATATTGCTGCAATTCCTACTAAAGTTCCACAGATGATGTGAGCAAGCATCTGCCATTTCTTTACATTAACACCTGATAGTCTAACTACTTCTTTGTTACTACCTAAGGTTAATATGTATCTTCCTGCTTTTGTTTTATTTAGTATGATTGAACAAATGATTGCAACTATAATTAGAATAATTAAACCTACAGGAATAGTCACATCTCCAACATCATATTTAATAAACATTCGGTACCAACCATTGGCTTCACTAGATTGTGGCCAACTTACTGACTGAGTCCCTGTGAACACTGATCCAACACCCTTGGCTATTTGCATAATTCCCATAGATGTTATAAAAGATGGTACATCCCAATAGGCTACTAAATATCCATTAATAGTTCCGAAAAACGTACCAACTAAAACACTTACAATTAGACATAAAATTAATGGCCATCCATGACGAGTTAATAACTGTCCTGAAATTAGTGCGGCTGCAAACATAACGGGCCCAATGGAGAAATCAATCCCACCTGTAGCTATAACAAAAGTAACACCTAGTGCAAGAAATCCTAAAAAGTAAGAATAGCTTAATGCACTTAAAAATCTGTTATAACTCACAAATGTTGGTGATAATAGAGCGAACATGACATACATTAAAATTAATACAAATATCAGAACGATCTTATTAAATTGAATTTTCTGAACAATTGGGTTATTTTTAATCTTTTCCAAAACTTTAATCCCCCTATCTTTAAATCAAGTTACAAAATACATTATGTTTTATATGAAAATATTTTTGTAGCTTGGCATACATATATAGTATTGCACTTTCATTTATTTTTGAATTGAATTTCATCCAATTAGTGTTTAATTTTTTACTATAGTACCATCAAGATCCCATAAATCTTCCCAGCCTTTGGCACCTTCCCAAAGGAAAACTTGGCCCTTTATAAGCCTACAGTTCTTATCCGCTTTTCTGATCATTTCCATTTCTTCATCAGTAAGGGGGTCTTCAACTACTGAAAGTAAATTACTCATATAAAACGGTTCATAAACAGAAAAAGGAATTGGTATTTGTCCTCTTTGAGCAGCCCATTTAACGCATATAATTGCTGGGTGTACATTGTGTGCTTTAGCAATTGAAACAATTTCTGGCATTTCTATATCAACAACATCGTCTTCTGTCTTATCACGATCAGGTCTTTCTGGAGATCCAATTGGTGAAAATCCAATAGGTTGGATTTTGCGTTCTACACAGTAATCATATAACTCTGTTTGTTGGAATGATGGATGTAATTCCATTTCTATAGCTGCTGGTTGTATTCTACAAAGTGGTAAAACCGCTTCCAACTTTGGAATGGTCATATTCGACATACCTATATGCTTAACTAGCCCCATATCAACCAATTTTTCACATTGCTTCCATGTTTCCATGAATTCATCCACATTAAATGGTTTTGAATCTGGATTTCTTTCATCACCATGTGCACCAGGTTTATGATAGTTTCTAAATGGCCAATGAACAAAAAAGATGTCGATATAATCCAGTTGCAGGTCTCTTAAGCTCTTTGCTAATGAAAGTAATACATCTCCTTTTTTGTGCATATCATTCCATACTTTTGTTGTAATAGTTAGTTCTTCTCTTGTTACTATTCCTCTATCAAAAGCGTCCTTGAATACTTTTCCGATTTGCTCTTCATTTTGATAAACAGCAGCACAATCAAATAATCGGTATCCTCCCTCAATTGCTCCTGATACTGCATCAGAAACCTCATCTGATTCATATCTATCAGATCCGAAAGTTCCCATACCTATTCCTGGTATCTTTGTTCCATCATATAAGGTCCTTTGTGGTACTAATTTAGGGTCTACTGCATTTTTCATAATAAGCCTCCTAGTATTGGTTAGTGTACACTCTATACACTATTATTTTTTATTTGAAATTCTTAGAATTATATTTTTATAATTTAATCACTTTTACTTTTGGAAGTATCTCTTCCATATCCTCTTTGACAAAAAAACCAGTTTCTTCTCTTAAGGCACTAGACGTTGATATGGCACTAGCTAGTTTGATTGTGTCGACTAATTTTTTATCTTCTTTAAGTCCAATAGCAAAACCTGCAATCATAGCATCTCCACACCCAACCGTATTGACTGCTTGTATTTTAGGAACTATTGCTTGATACACTCCTTCTTCTGAGATAATCATTGAACCTTCCTCTCCTAAGGAGATTACAACAATTTCTATACCTTGTTCATGTATCTTTTTGCCTATTTGGATTAAATCATCCTTGTCCTTAACTGGTCTTCCTGCTAACATTTGTATTTCGTCTACATTAGGTTTAATCAGTGTAGGTTTTGCTTTAATACCATCAATTAGGCGTTGACCGCTTGTATCTAGTATGATTTTTTTGTTATATTTCTTTGCTATTGCTATCATATCTTGATAAATATTAGAACTAGCGCCTTGTGGTGCACTTCCTGACATTGTAATAATTGAATGGGTTTGTACTATTTTTTCAAACTTGTCTAATAGTAACTTTTCATCATCTTTAGTCACGGTAATTCCAGGTTCCAAAAACTCTGTTTGGGTATTATTACTACTATCATATATATTAATGCAGGAACGACTTTCTCCTTGAAGGTTAATAAAATCACTTTCTATTCCTCGTTTGTCTAGTTCACTTACAACATAAGCTCCTGCATAACCAGCTATAAATCCTGTTGCTGTAATATCTTCTCCTGCAATTTTACAAACCTTTGATACATTAATACCTTTGCCACCTGGCACATAGTCGCATTCTATTACACGATTCACTTGGCCAACTTGAAATTCTTCTACTACATATCTTTTATCAATTGCAACATTTAAAGTAACTGTTAAAATCATATCCACCCTCACTCATTTACTAATAGTACTTTCCCTTTTACTTCACTTGGATTTTTGAAAAGTTGAAAAGCTTTATCTACTTCACTCATATGAAACTGTTTAAAGACAAATCCTGGATCGAATTTTAATTGTCCTGTCTTAAAATAATGGGCTGTTAGCTCCCACTCTTTACCTGGAAATGGAGCAGAATATGACATCCATGAACCAGTCAATTTAAACTCTTTACGATTCATATTTTCCCACAACTTGGGTGAAAATGTTAAATCCCTTGTAGGTGTCCCAATAAAGCAAATTTCAGACTTGTTGGATGCTAGGTCAAAAGCCATATACATAGTTGCAGTTACTCCTGCAGTTTCATAAACATACTGATAGCCTACTCCACCTGTTATTTCTTTTGCTTTCTCCATGAAATTTTCATCAGATGTGTTAATCACTTCATCTGCACCAAGTCTTTTGGCAAGTTCTAACCTTTCATCACTCAAGTCAAATACAACGACTTTTTTAGCTCCAAAAATCTTAGCCCATTGCATGGTAAACATACCAATAGTACCTCCACCAAGAATAGCCACATATTGTCCACCTTGATAATCGTTTTGTAACAATCCATGAAGGGCTACTGTAGAAGGCTCAAACATTGCACCTTGTTCATATGGAATACTTGAATCAAACTTAACAGCATTTTTTTCTGGTACTACTACATATTCTGCAAAGCTACCTTGCTCTCTAGATCCAATAAAACTGTAGAATTTGCAAAGTGAGTAATTACCACGTTGACAGTCATCACATTTCATACAAGGAAGTAAAGGAACTCCTGAAACTCGGTCACCAACTTTCAATGTACTTACGCCTTCTCCTAATTCTACAACGTCACCTGCAAATTCATGTCCTAAAACAATAGGATAGAAATGGGCTCCATTATCAAGTACTCGTGGAACATCTGAACCACAGATACCTGTTGCAACCACTTTTATTTTTACACTTCCTGGTTTAACTTTGGGTGTCTCAAAATCATCATAGCGAATATCATCATTGCCATATAAAACTGCTGCTTTCATTTATTTGTTACCTCCATACTTATTCATCATACCTTTGAGATTTTCATATAGTTCTAGATATATTTTATAGTTTTTCTTATAAGTATTATGGTTTTTAATATTGGGACTGTGGTCTCTTTTTATTTTAATTAGTCGTTCTATTGCATCATTAAAGTCCTTGTATACGCCAACTCCAACACCTGCGAGAATTGCTGCGCCCATTGCTGTTGCCGTATCTGATGAAGGAACTTTGATTTCCTTACCTATAATATCTGATTTGATTTGAGTCCAAAGTTCGGAATTAGCTGCTCCTCCCATTGCTCTTATTTCTTCTGCTTCTACACCTATACTTTTAGCTACATCTAAATTATGTTGTAAGGAAAATGCTACTCCTTCCATACATGCTCGTACCATATGTCCTTTTGTTTTGTTAAAATCTAAACCGTAATACACGCCTTTTGCATTAGGGTCCCATATTGGCGATCTTTCTCCCATCATATATGGCAAAAATACTAATTGATCACTTCCTGGTGCAATTTCTCTTGCTATGTCATTTAACTGGTCTAGGGAACTTTTATTCAATACATCTTCTTGCATTCGTTCATAATCAGCAAATTCTTCTTCAAACCATTTCATTACTCCACCGCCACCTACAGTACCACCTTGTAGTAGCCATAGGTTTGGAACAACATGATAGCCAAGTATTAGGGACTTGTGAGCTTTATATTCATCAATACAAATACTCATTCCTCCCGCTTGGCCGCCCTGTTCCTGGGTCTGACCAGGGTTTATAACACCAGCACCAAGAGTTCCACAAGCAGCATCTAATCCACCTGCAACAACAGGAATTCCCTCAGCAAGTCCCGTTAGTTCTGCTGCTTCTTTAGTAACCCTACCCACAACATCATGACAGTCATAAATCTCTGGAAGAAGACTTGTATCAATTCCGATCTCTTTTGCCATATCATAATCCCATCTACCATTTTTCATGTCAAAGCAATGGTATCCATATCCCTGGGATTTATCCTGTGATTTAACACCTGTGAGCCTATATACAATAAAGCTATTTGACTGTAAAATTGTAGATGTCTTCTTATAAACTTCTGGCATGTGCTCTTTATACCAAAGAATCTTTGGTGTAGTATAAGAAGGTAGAAATGAATTCCCAGCAAGGTTAAAGATTTTATCTTCTCCAATTCTATCATTAACCTTATCGCATATAGCTTTTGCCCTTGTGTCCATCCATATTGGAGTGTTTGTTAGTACTTGACCTTCTTTATCTATTGCAATTGCTGACCAACTTTGACCGTCCACACCAATACCTACAATATTAGAAGGGTTTATCTTACTAATTTCAATAGCTTCTTTAATGGCATAACAAGATGCTTGCCACCATTCATTAGGGTCTTGTTCTGCATAGTCCTCTTTGGGATAATACACATTATAAGAACCACTTGTTTGAGCCATTACTTGACCATCAATATTAAAAATTACTACCTTACAAGAAGAAGTTCCAATATCAACACTTAATAAATATTTGTCCATTTTTCACCTACCTAACAATTACATAAATATGATTTGTCTTAGGAAATATCCTTAATTGATTTACCATGAATAATTTTTGTTGGTAGTTCAATTGTTTCATATTCATTATCATCACTATGTTCTTTTTCATCATATTTCTTTTGATCTTCTAAACGGTTTAATATAATTCTCGCTGTGTTTAAAGCAATTTCTTCTGTTGGCTGTGTCACAATTGTTAATTTAGGGTTCATAGCCTTTGCAAACTCAACATTATCAAATCCGATTACAGAAATATCTTCAGGTATTTTTAATTCTAATTCATTAATTCCTATTAAAGCACCAATCATCATTTCTGCATTAGATACAATGACTGATGTCATTTCAGGATTGTTTTTTACTAATTCCTTTAAATTATTAACACCACCATTAATAGTATAATCTCCATAGGTTATTAATCTATCATCAGGTATTAATCCTGCCTGGCTCAAGCCTAGTTTATATCCTTCTATTCTTTCTTGAGAAGTATATACTTCTTTTGGTCCTGCTATAAAGCCTATTTTACTATGGCCTTTTTCAATTAACATTTGGGTTGCCTTGCTTACTGCCAATATATTCTCTACTAATACGCTATCTGCTTTAATATTCTTGAGTTTCCTGTCAATGAGTACAATAGGCTTTTTATTCTTCACAAATAAGTCTAAATGGGAACCATCTGATGTTACAGGCATATTTATAATGCCTTCTACCCTCTTTTTATAGAGAAATTCTACAACTTCTTTTTCAATTTTAGGATCTGTTCTACAATCACAAACAAGGGTTGCATAACCATGATTCCTTAATACATCTTCAATAATAGTAATAATCTCAGTGATAAATACATTACTTAACTCTGGTATAACTACACCTATTATTTTTGATTTGTTTGTCTTTAAGCCGCGGGCCATCTCATTAACTTCATATTGGAGGTCTTCTATAGCTTTTTCAATTTTTATGCGATTTTGATCTCGAACATTACCACCGTTTAAATATGATGATATTGTTGCCAAACCAAGTCCTGTTTCTTCTGCAATATCTTTAATTGTTGCCGCCAATTTACTTCTACTCCTTTGTATTTGCCTTACCGTCACTACCGCAAATCTTTATGAGCTTTTTAACTAGTTTTGTAACTTCATTCATACTAGCCTTACCAAATACTTTAGGATCAAAAGCTTCAGGATCTTCTTTAAAAACTCTTTTCATTGCATCTGTATAGGCAATTCTAAGTTCAGTCGCAAAATTCACCTTACAAATTCCTCTTTGAATACATTCTTTGACATCTTTCTCATCTAATCCAGATGCTCCATGTAATACTAAAGGAATATCCACTACTTCTTTGATTTCTGAAACCCTCTCTTTATCAAGTACTGGAGTTCCTGAATAAACTCCATGAGCTGTACCAATTGCTATTGCAAGGGAAGTAACCCCTGTTCTTTCAACAAATTCCTTGGCTTCAGCAGGGTCCGTATTAACATCTGCTTCTACTTCCAAATCATCTTCTTTTCCACCAACTTTGCCCAATTCTGCTTCTACAGAAATATTGTTTGGCTTGGCTACATCCACTACTCTTTTAGTTAATTCAATATTATCTTCAAAACTTTCTCCTGAACCATCAATCATTATTGATGTATATCCTTCTCTAATTCCTTGGACTGCAAGGTCAAAGCTACTGCCATGGTCTAAATGTAAGGCTACTGGAACACTTGCTTTTTCGGCTTCTGCTTTAACAATAGCATAGTAGGTTTTTAATCCTCCATATTTTACTGTGGACGGGGTTGTTTGAAGTATAACTGGAGCCTGTAATTCTTCTGCTGCTGCTATAACTGCTTTTATCATTTCCATGTTTTCTACATTGAATGCACCTATTGCATACTTACCTTTTTGTGCATTTAATAATAATCCCTCTGATGTAACAAAAGACATTTTAGATTCCTCCATTTTTGAATTAACCGAAACGTTTCGGTTTTATTTTTATAATATAATATTATATTGACCTTGTCAATATGATATTATGAATTTTAAGTATTACTTCACAATTATAGACTAAAACAATAGTATAATTTAGTAATAATATATCCTTTTTTCTTGTTAATTATAAATTTCAACAATTACTTGTTCATATTTTAAAAAAAGGACAGGAGAAACTCTCCTGCCCTTTGTCTAGATTCATCTTATAGATTTTTTATTTATCTTATAGATTTTTTAATCTATCTTAATGATAAAACTTCTTTTTCATATTTTTGTACTTCTTTAAACCAATCTTCTTTTTCAGCTACATTATTAGTTTTACAGAAATAATTCCACACATCACCAAGTGGATACAATTTAAGCTCTTCTTGCATCATCATTAATTCTGTGCTGTTGCCTTCTAATTGGAGCTTAGCAAAGGATTCGTATGGAGTAAGTAGGGCAGAAAGTAATGCTTTTTGCATATTTCTCATACCTACGACCCATGCAGATATACGATTAATACTAGCATCAAAGAAATCTAGTCCAATAAGCACACGCTCTAGAGCATCATTTCTTACTATTTCTTTTGCTATTTCTTTTGTTTCATCATCTAGTAATACTACATGATCACTATCCCAACGTACCGGTCTTGTAACATGAAGTGCAATTTTATCATCAAATAACAGCATAGTAGGAAGCTTATCAGATACCATTTCAGTTGGATGATAATGTCCATTATCCATTAATGATAAAATACCCCTAGATGCCGCATATTTCATACAGAATTCATGGGAACCTGCTGTATATGACTCAAGTCCAATACCAAATACCTTTGATTCAAGGCTTACTAATACCTTTTCTTTATCATAATCTACTGATAATATCTCATCTAAAGAATCTGCATAGCGTTTTCTTGGGGATAATCTATCTGCTGGTACATCTTTATATCCATCTGGAATCCAAATATTTAAAAGACAGTGGCTATCAAGTTCATTAGCAAAGTATTCTGCAATGCGTACACATGCTTTTCCATGATCAACCCAGAATTGTCTGATTTCATCATCTGGACTTGTTAAAGTAAATTCATCAGCCTTTGGATGAGAGAAAAATGTAGGATTAAAATCAATACCTAAACCTCTTTCTTTAGCAAACTCAACCCATCTTTCAAAATGCTTTGTTTCTATTTTGTCTCTATCTACATATTCTCCATCTTCAAACATAGCATATGATGCGTGTAAGTTAATTCTATGCTTGCCTGGAATCAAACTTAAAGCCTTGTCTATATCTGCCATTAATTCCTCAGGAGTGCTTGCCTTACCTGGGTAATTACCTGTTGCTTGGATACCACCTGATAAAGGACCGTCTTGATCAAATCCTTTTACATCATCCCCTTGCCAACAGTGCATAGAAATAGGTATGTTTTTTAGCACTTCAATAGCTGCATCTGTGTCAACTCCAACTTTTTTGTATATTTCTTTTGCTGATTCATATCTTTGTTCTAAAGTCATAATCTGTCTCCTTCTTATACTTTCTTAATATTAAATGATTTATAAATACAGTTTCTTGCACTTTCTAAATTCGTAAATTCCTTGTTTTTTAGCATTTGAGCAGTTATATTACCAATTGCTGTAGCTTCTCCTGGACCAGTGTGAACTTCTTTACCTGTATGTTTAGCAGTTAATTCATTTAGATAGTCTGCGTTAGAACCTCCACCAACAATATGAATACGTGAATATTTTCTTCCTGTAATACTTTCAATTTCTTTTACAGTTTTGCCATAACTCTCAGCTAAACTTTGATAGATACATGCAGAAAGTTCTCCAACAGTTTCAGGTACTTGTTGATTAGTTCTTCTACAATAATCCTTAATTTCTTCTATCATGTTATCTGGAGATAAAAAACATTCATCATTCACATCAACCCTAGAGAGAAAATGATTTGCTTCTACTGCTAAATCACAAAGTTCTGGATAAGAATATGCATTATCTAATTCACGTCTTACAGATTGAATCATCCAAAGGCCCATAATGTTTTTAAGAAAACGGAATCGATAGTCATAACCACCTTCATTAGTTAAATTACTTTTCATGCTTTCCTTAGTACAAATAGGTTCTGTCATTTCAATTCCCATAAGAGACCAAGTACCAGAACTTATATACATAAAATCATCATCTACAGCAGGTACAGCCATTACTGCAGAACCTGTGTCATGAGTTGCAGGCAATACCACTTCACATGAAAATCCAACTTCTTTAGTTATCTCATCAGAGAAGTCTCCGACAACTGTTTTAGGAAGTGATAAAGGTTTAAATATTTCTTTCTTTATTCCTAACATATCTAATAGTTCATAATCCCATTCCTTTTTGTTAGCATCCACAAGTTGTGATGTTGTGGCATTAGTATACTCTGAGCATTTCTGTCCAGTTAACAAGAAATGAAAATAATCTGGAATCATTAAAAAATTTTCTGCCTTGTCTAAATATTCTGGATGGTCCTTTTTAATGGCCACAAGTTGAAAAATTGTATTAAATATTTGTCTTTGTATTCCCGTCCTTTTATATAATTCCTCTTCAGATATGATCTTCTCATATACAAAGTCATCCATTCCATTTGTTCTATGGTCTCGATATCCAATAGTGTCCCCTAAAATCTGATCATTTTGATCTAAGAGTACAAAATCAACACCCCATGTGTCTATTCCCATACTAAGCGGAATCTTGTTTAGTCTTTTACATTCTTTTAGACCATTTTTGATTTCTTGAAATAGTCCTTTAATATCCCAGCAAAGATGTCCATCTTTTTTCTCAAGAGCATTATCAAAACGATATACTTCTTCAAGCTTCATCATTCCATTATCCACATGGCCAAGTATATGTCTTCCGCTAGACGCACCTATATCTACTGCCAAATAATATTTCTTCAAATCCACAGCCCCTTTCTTTTATATGTTTTAAAATAAACTTTTTTATTTTAATATAATTATATAATAGTGAATTTTATACAATTATATTTATTATAATACAAGATACAATAAAAAAAAGGACGTAATTTATATAAATTACCGTCCTTACTTGCAAACATTGCTTGTTAGAAACTTTTATTACTTTCCCTATATACTTTTGGAGTAACACCATATCTTTTCTTGAATATTTTATAAAAATAACTAGAGTTTTCATAACCAATAGAATATATTATTTCATCTACTGTTAGTTTAGTACTAGTTAAAAGATAGCTTGCTTGATTAAGTCTTTTTCTTTGTAATAACTCCTTAAAGGTTGATCCTGTAGTCTCCTTTATTAGTCTACTAAGATTATATACCGATTGATTCATGTCTTTTGATATGTCTGTAAGACTTATATTCTTATAATTTTCTTCAATATTTTTTAGTATTATTAACACTTGATTTTGCTCGTATTGCTTTGGAGTACTTGCATGGATTTTTTCTGTATAGTTTAATAATTGTAAAAAAAGCAAACCCATAGTGACTTGATTAATATGTCTTTTGTTTATTTGCTTATTCGTAATAGACCATACAAGATTTTCTATAAGATTTTGAACTGGTAAAACATCTGCCACTTGAAAGTGCAGGTAATCTATTCCCTGTAAATTTTGTCTCAAACTCCCTATGATAAAATCCCTTAAGATATTCTCTTCATGGATCATAGAGAAAGCCACATCAAAAAACTCTGGTAAAACAATAAAGTTTATCCCTATATCATCTACACCTGCTGCTTTAATTTCTTGATAGGCGTTTTGATTTAAAAACAAAACATCTCCTGCTTTTAGAGTAACTTCATTTTTATCATTAATGATATGGGTAGTCTGTCCAGAGTACATATATACAATTTCGATATAATTATGCCTATGTTTTGGAAAGTGAGTAAATCTAGTGTGAGGGCGTACATCAATTAACTTCCCCTTTTCAAGCATTTTATCACTATCAATGATAAACTCTTTGCTTGCTGTATATATCCCCTTTTCTATTTCCTTTTTTCCTTTTAGAATTTGTGCTTCTTCATCTGTTATGGCTCTTAGCATATCTAAAAGTTCTTTTTGCATATCAACACCCTCTTTTAAATCGGCACCTTTACCTTTAAGTTTTTACTTTACCAATCCGTGCCCTTTTTATATCTTTTCTGATTACTGCTACCTCTAAAATCAAGATTAAGATCTTTTAGATCTTCTATAAATTGGCCATCTATGATTTCATCTATATATTCAAGTAAGCTCTTTTTATCTTCTGGAATATCTTCAAACTTGTATCCTGTCCATAATGAAACAGGTTTCTTTACTTCTGTTTTTATTCTTTGTAGTAAATGAAGTAGATCGTCATCTTGTTGTAATGGTTCGCCACCTAATATTGATACTCCTTGAATGTGTGGTTTTTGGCATAATTCTATAAACTTATCCTCGATTTCCTTATTCCATTCTTTGCCGCCACTAAAACTCCATGTCTCCTTGTTGAAGCAACCCTTACAGTGAAAGTTACAACCTTGAACAAAGAGTGATACTCGAATTCCTTTTCCATTTGCTATATCCATTTTCTTAATTTTTGCATATCTCATTATTTATTGTCTTCCTTTGTTGTATGTAAGTCAACTTAAGCATTGTTTTTGGATTATATTTGTATTCATTATGTTGCAACATCCTCAGAGTCTTCTTCTTTCCAAATTCCATTATTTTCTTTCATTAGTCGGATAAATATCTTTGCAACATATGGATCAAATTGTGTTCCTGCATTATTTTCTATTTCTTTTATTGCAATTACCTTTGGCAAAGCATTACGATATATTCTGTCTTCAGTCATTGCATCATATGCATCTGCTATGGCAAGAATCCTTGAAATAAGAGGTATGTTATCTCCAGATACTCCTTTTGGATAACCTTTCCCATCCCAACGTTCATGATGATATAGTATATATTCAGCAATGTGTTTTAATTGTGGCGTTGTCATAGCAATACGATATCCGATTTTAGGATGTTGCCTCATTACCTTCCATTCAGTTTCACTTAGCTTGCCAGGCTTATTAAGGATACCATCATCAATGCCAATTTTACCAATATCATGAAGTTTAGATAGAAGTTGCAGATCATCAAGTTCTACTTGTGATAGTCCTAGCTCTTTCCCAATCATATCACAATACTTGCCTAGTCGCTGGCCATGCTCTTCTGTTTCGTGGCTCTTTGCATACAAGGTTGCCATGATTGAGGATACAATAGCTGAATATGAACTGTTTTTATTGAGCAACTTACGGCGATTCAAGTACCTTTCTGCTCCTTTAACTACATCCTCTATTTCTTGCTCCTCTGTTTCTTTTGTACTGTGTCCAATAGAGACACTAATTGTATATAGGCCGTTATCCCCTGATTGATTGTAGTTGTCAACCTTATTTTTAATATCTGTCTTTAATTGGTGGGCACCTTGGCTATCCATATGAGGCAGGTAAATTAAAAATTCACCGCCACCCAAATGTCCTAGTACATATTCACCACTTAGACAACTTTTTATTATCCTTGATGTTTTGATAATCAACTTATCTCCATCCTCGCGCCCGTATGCATCATTTACCATACGTAGTCCATCAATATCGCAAATAGCAATGGATAATGGTAGGAATTCAGGATTGTCCAATCTTTTTATTTCCTCTTCCATAAAACTAGAATTATATAATCCAGTAAGAAAATCATGGTCTTTTAAGTCTGCAATTTGAAATTCTTTCATCTTACGGTCTGTAATATCTATTACAATACCCTCAATGGCTTTTATATTACCCACAACGTCATAGACGCCTTTGCCTAGCTCCATGACCCATTTGCGTTGTTTAGACTTTGTTATAATTTCATATTCGTCACGGTAATCTTTACCCTGACTCAATACTCTTTCCCATTCAGCACGAACTAGATGCAAGTATTCATCTGAAATAACTTCATTATAGGAAATCATTTGATTCTCAACAAAGTCTTCTGGCATATATCCTGTTAGATCATAACTACCTTCCGAAACAAATTCCATAGTCCAGTTAAAATCATTTTTACAACGATATGACATCCCAGGTAAAAGGGATAAAAAAACTGATTTGCTACGTTCACTTTCAATAATATTTAAATGTTTGCGGTAAATGTTAAAAACTGTGAAAATAAGCAATATAATAAAAATAACGATTATAATATCATGGGTCATATTCTTCCATAAGGCCGCATTCCATTCCTCTGCAGAATAACTTAATCCCAAAATAGCCATAACATTCTCTTGTTCTATGTCATATATAGGAACAATAGCTCTAACCTAATTACCACAAGGGGAAGAAATTGGATTAGTTACAATACTTTGTCCTGTCTCAAAGGGCAGGCGGTTAATTTCAGTTGTTTCCTCACAATTTCGTCTCCTATCCGCAGAAATGGATGGGTCGTTAGCTTTTGAGTCTGCAATTACAAAATAATTCTCATCTTCTTGTTTTAGAATATAAGAATAGTAAATTGAAGATGTGGACTCCACTAGTCTAACCAAAGATTTTTCAACAAGCTGTTCGTCTATGCCTTTGTCTTTACCATCTTTAGATACTAGTGTTGTTATATGTTCAGTATGAATAAGTGATTCTATTGACTGTGCAAGTTCTAATGATTCTGATTTTGCCATGTCCTGATATTTGTTCCAGACCGAATTTAAGTACAGGCTCGCTAATATAATCACTATTAAAATAGTAGAAATAATCATTAAGGGGATAAAGGTTCTAATTTTGTTATATAAATGTGTTATTCTTTTCTTTAGCTTCATAGCCTAACCTCATTTTGTCTGATAAAACTTCCTATATATAGCTATGTACCATATCTTCTTTTTCAGATTATTACTTTATTATATGTCCTATTATATAGGTATTTCCTTCCTCTTACAATAGGAAATGGGTGATTTTTGTAGTCTTTTGTAGCCTTTTGTCCATTTTTAGCCAATGTATTTAATTCGAATTGTTTTAGTAATTGCTGGTATGTTGTTACACTGATGAAGGGCAATAAGGTTGTCGAGGTTCTAATAATAACCAAGCAGCTTTTATCATAAAATATAAAAAGACATAACACAGACTCTTTGCTAGAATCTGTGTTATGTCTTAGATTTTTAATCTTAA
>CAZUDG010000006.1:0-21993 GCA_964618775.1 uncultured Lachnospiraceae bacterium
AACTGTTTTCTCACCAAAAACATGGGGATGCCTTCTTATCATTTTCTCAGCTTCCCCTTGTATTACATCGTCTATAGTAAAAGTTCCTTCTTCTTCAGCTATAACAGAGTGCATAACAACTTGTAATAGTACATCTCCTAATTCTTCGCATAAATTCTCATTGTCTTCATTATCAATTGCTTCCAGCACTTCATAGGCCTCTTCAATCATAGGCCTTTTTAGACTTTTATGAGTTTGCTCTTTGTCCCAGGGACATCCGTCCTTGCTCCTTAGTCTTCTTATAATTTCTATGAAGCCTTCAAAGTTATAAGTATTTTCTATGATAAGTCTTCTCCTTTGTAAAAAGGGGCATATATATGCCCCTTATTGTTCCATTTGTGAGCCTAGGAAAGAGGCCGCAGTACTAGCTAGCTGTTCCTGGGTTTCATCAAACTTAATTTTTGTATCTATTGTTAATATAATTACAGCACCTATAACGTCACCTTCGCTAATAATAGGGCATATTACTTCATAAGTATATTCTTTTTCCTCATCAATAATCGGTATAAATTTCTTATCATCACGAGATGCAGTAACTATTTGTCTTTCTTCTATGACTTTTTCTAAATCTGAGGAAATTGACTTTGTTATCAGATCTTTTTTGTGACTCCCTGCAGTTGCTATAATTTGATCCTTATCAGATATAGCAATTATATGGCCTGTTGTTTGAGCTAATGAATCGGCATATTGTTGTGCAAACTGTCCAAGCTCACCTATTGGTGAGTACTTTTTAAGAATTATTTCCCCTTCTCTATCAGTAAAAATTTCAAGAGGATCCCCTTCTCTGATACGTAAAGTTCGTCTAATTTCTTTTGGAACAACAACTCGTCCCAAGTCATCTATCCTTCTTACGATTCCAGTGGCTTTCATAATCTATTCCTCCGTTTTGTGTTTAATAAATCCTTTTGATTAAATTTGGTTGTAAATTTATTGTTTGTAAATTCAAGGAATTTATACGTAAAGAAGGAAATATTTTTATTAAATTTATGAAAGTTTAGAAGTACAATTTGGACATACAGTTGCATCAATATGAATATCTGTATAGCAATAAGGACATGTTTTAACTGTAGCTGGTTGAACAGGCTCCTCTTTTTTCCTAATATTATTAAGAGAACGTACTATCAAAAATACTATAAAAGCCATAATGATAAAGTTTATAATTCCCGAAATAAAACTACCGTAATTTATAGTTGCAACACCAAGTTCTTGAGCTTCTGCAAGAGTAGCATATGTCCCTCCATCTAAAGCATAAAAAACATTTGTAAAATCAAGCTTACCAGTAAACACACTTAATATTGGCATTATTATGTCTTCAACAAGGGAGTTCACAATGGAATTGAAAGCCCCACCAATTATAACACCTACAGCAAGATCAACCATATTACCCTTAATTGCAAACTCTTTAAATTCCTTCAACATGTACAAAAGCTCCTTTCTCGAAAGCAATAATATAATTAGTAATTAAATTATATCATGATAGTATACAAAAAACTAGAATTTAGTAGTATAATAATGATAAGTCTGTAGTTAATAATATATATAAACTAATGATATTCATAAAACAAAAGAATAATATCGACTTTTAATACATACTTCTTTATGTTATACTAATTCTTATGTTTAAAAGTCTACAACATATGTATCATTGTCAAATGAAAAGGAGTTTTTTATGAAGAAAGGGTTTGATCCTCAAAAATATATCGATGAACAGTCTAAATATATTTTAGAACGCGTCAATGATTACGACAAATTATACCTTGAATTTGGCGGAAAAATCATAAATGACAAACATGCAAAACGTGTGCTTCCGGGCTTTGATGAAGATGCCAAAATAGAGTTGTTGTGTAAGTTAAGGCAAGAAGTTGAAATTATAATATGTGTATATGCTGGAGATATTGAACGTAATAAAATACGTGAAGATTATGGCATTACCTATGATATGGAAGTTTTTCGTTTAATTGATGACTTAAGGGCTTATAACTTAAAAGTTAATAGTGTTTTGATAACACGTTACAATAATCAACCTGCCACGTCTGTGTTTATAAACAAATTAGAAAGAAGAAACATAAAGGTCTACAAACATAAGTCTATAGAAGGATATCCCGCAGATATAGATAATATTGTTAGCGAGAATGGGTATGGTTCCAATCCTTATATAGAAACTACAAAGCCTATTGTTGTTGTAACCGCTCCTGGTCCAAGTAGTGGTAAACTAGCAACTTGTCTTAGCCAATTATACCATGAACATAAGTTGGGCCGTTCTGCAGGCTATTCCAAGTTTGAGACTTTCCCTGTCTGGAATTTACCGCTAAAGCACCCTGTTAACATAGCATACGAAGCGGCTACTGTTGATTTAAAAGATGTTAATATGATAGATTCATTCCACTATGATTATTATAATGAACTTGCTATAAATTATAATCGTGATTTAGAAATGTACCCAGTTGTAAAACGTATTATCGAAAGAATTACTGGAAAAGACTGCCCTTATAATTCCCCTACAGATATGGGCGTTAACCGAGTAGGTAACGGAATTATTGACCATGAACTTGTTGAAGAGGCTGCTAAACAAGAAATCATACGGAGATATTTTCAAACCCTTTGTGAATTTAAAAAGGGAGGAGTTGAAGAGGAATCTGTAAATCGCATGAAAGTAATTATGGAAGAACTTGACCTTAAACAAGAAGACAGAAAGTCTGTAGCTCCAGCTAGAAGCTATGCTGAAAGCAAAAAATCAGCCAAGAACGAAACACCTTCTATTATTGCTTTTGAATTACCTGATGGCGAAATAATAACTGGAAAAGAGTCAGATTTAATGGATAGCTGTTCTGCAGGAATACTAAATTCCATTAAATATTTATCTGGAATTGCAGATGAAATTTACCTACTTTCCCCTGTAATCCTCAACACTATTCAAAAATATAAGTCTCATGTTTTAAATAATAAAATTAGCACCCTAAATTTAAACGAAATTTTAATCGCTTTAAGTATATCTGCAGTAACCAACCCTACTGCTCAACTTGCTTATGATAAACTGATCCATTTAAAGGGTGTACAAGCCCACTCAACAGTTATAATTAATAAAAATAGCGAACAAATTCTAAGGGGCCTAGAAATTGATTTAACATGCGATTCTGTTTTCCCTAGTGATAATCTTTATTATAATTAATGTGGTTTTCAATTATAAAATATTGACTTGATTAAGACTAATAACACAGAAATGCATAAAAAAGAATATAAAAAAGACACGATGATACATTAACCAATTTATATAAGGGTTTGTCATCGTGTCTTTTTATGTTTTACCTTGTTCTATATTCCTGCGTTCTTTTATGCTTTTAATTTTTGATAATATACAGTTATTCTATAAATAATCAACTAGTCAAACTCTACCTCATCCCAAACCTTATCATTCAATTCTATATCAACACCTTCCTGCCATTGTTCAAATAATCTTTGAAATTCTTCACTTTGTCTTTTATCAATAATTTCTTCTTTTTTATCTAGAGTGGCATCTTCATTATAATCATCTACACTATATAGAATTAAATATCCGTCTTGACTTTCGATTATACTACTGATTTCCCCTGTTTTTAGTGCAAATGCTGCATCTTCAACAACTTGTTCTACTTCATTTTTACCAAATGTTTTCTCTATCTGTGGGTCATCGGTATTGGACTTGGCAAAGGATTCAAAATCTTCTACGTTAGCTGCCTCAATTAGTAATTCCTGGGCTTGTACATAAGCTGCTTGCTTATCCTCTTCTGATATAGGAACTATCTCCCCTTTATTATCAGTCTTTTTAGTGGAAACTAGCAAGTACTGTATAGTAATCTGTTTAGCCTCTTCATCAGAAACATTAGTATCTACGCTCATTGTAGTAGCATCATAGACTCTTTCTACCATTAAATTATCAAAGAAAAACAAATAAACAATCTCCTTGGTAATTCCATAATAATTAATATCTTCATCTGTTAAGCCTTTTAAATATTCATCAGTATATTCCTTAATGTTTGCTTCATCCTCTTCAGTTATTACAACTTCTGCCTTATCCCAGTATTTCTTTGTGATTTTTCTCTCAACAATTGTATTAATAATATCTTGTTTGGCTAACTCACCTATAGTTGTTGTTCCTAAGTTATAGTCCCATACTCCAGAACCAAAAATGTCTTCATAATGTGTTTGAATATATTTTAAATATAAGATGGCCTCACCAAAGGAAACCTCTTCTTTATCTATTGTTAATACAATTTCATCTAAAAAAGGACTGCCTTCTTTTTCATTTGAAGCATTATTCTTTGAAGTTTCAGAATTATCATTCTTCTTCTCTTCTGACTCAACATTACCTTTTGCACTATCCTTACCACCCTTGTTAGAACAAGCAGTAACTGAGATTACTAGTAGTAAAATAATTATTAAGCTGGTAAGTCTAGTTAGTTTCCTTTTGCTATTTCCCATGACCTTCTCCAATCCAAGTCGGTATAATCTAATACGTGATTTTTAAGCATTACTTGTATCTTTACGTATTACTTACTTTTTCAAGTATAATTTATTTTTCTTCTAACAACAAGTCTTTAATGTCTGTTAATAAATCTTTTACTATTCTAAATATATTATTAGTATCCACTTTAATATTATTAGCACTTGTTATATTAATTCTATTTGCTTTATTATCTTTCATTCTTGTATAAGTAAAATATGTTGCTTGCTCAGGATGTAGCTTTAAAAATGGCTTATATTTATTAATAAACACCGGTATTTGCTCTACCTTAATTTGTGCATTCTTATATACAACCATTTTAATTTCATCATTACGGTAAGTAAGTTCTGTGATATAGGCTTTATGAGCTTCTGATTTTAGAAGAGATATCTTTAGCAAGTTATTAACTGACTCAGGAAGATCTCCAAACCTATCTATAAGTTCATCTTGCATATCTAAAAACTCATCTTCATTCTCTATGCCAGCAATTCTTTTGTATATGTCTAGTTTCTCAGATTCATTTGTTATATATCTATTAGGAATAAATGCATCAACATTCATATCTACTGTAGTGCTAAATATATCTTCATCTGATAAGTTGCCCTTCATGGAACGAATGGCTTCATCTAGCATTTTTACGTATAGGTCATAACCTACCGCTTCCATATGACCACTTTGTTTTGCCCCTAAAAGGTTTCCTGCTCCTCTAATTTCCAAGTCCCTCATTGCTATTCGGATTCCTGAACCTAATTCAGTAAATTCTTTTATAGCATGAAGTCTCTTTTCTGCGATTTCTTTTAAAACCTTATTTCTCCTGTACATTAAGAATGCATATGAAGTTCTATTGGAGCGACCTACCCTTCCTCTAAGTTGGTATAGTTGAGAAAGTCCAAGTCTGTCTGCATCATCAATTATAATTGTGTTTACATTAGGAATATCTAGCCCTGTCTCAATAATAGTTGTTGATACCAATACATCAATATCATTATTAACAAAATCAAGCATAATACTCTCTAATTGTTTCTCTCTCATTTGCCCATGGGCAACAGCCACATTAGCTTCAGGGACTAAACCTTTAATTTTATTAGCAATCTCATCTATATCTTTTACTCTGTTATATACATAATATATTTGTCCATTACGAGCCATTTCACGATTGATGGCTTCCCTAACAATTTCATCATTTCGCTCTAGGACATATGTTTGAATAGGATAACGATCTACTGGGGCTTCATCTAGAATACTCATATCCCTTATACCTATTAAACTCATATGAAGTGTTCTAGGAATTGGCGTTGCTGTTAAAGTTAATACATCAATATCAGCTTTTAGTTTTTTAATCTTTTCTTTATGAGTTACACCAAATCTTTGTTCTTCATCTATAATTAATAAGCCTAAATCCTTATATGCAATATCTTTTGATAACAATCTATGAGTTCCAATAACTATATCAACTCTACCAGTATTAATTCTTTCTATAATCTTCTTTTGCTCTGAACTGCTTTTAAACCTAGAAAGCATCTCTATATTTATTGGATAATCCTTCATCCTTTGGGAAAATGTGTTGTAATGTTGTTGGGCTAAAATAGTCGTCGGAACAAGGAAGGCTACTTGTTTGCCTTCAATAACGGCTTTAAATGCACCCCTAATGGCTATCTCTGTTTTTCCATAACCAACATCTCCACATATAAGCCTATCCATAATATTGGCACTTTCCATGTCTTCTTTTGTATCTTCAATGGCTTTTAGCTGGTCATCTGTTTCTTCATATGGAAATGTTTCTTCAAATTCTTTTTGCCAGACTGTATCAGGGCTAAACTGATATCCCTTCTTTTCACTTCTAATTGCATAAAGTTCAACTAGCTCTTTGGCTATTTCTTTCACTTCACCCTTAACTCTGCTCTTGGTCTTTTTCCATTCTACGGAGTTTAACTTGTTTAGTCTTGGTTTTCTTCCTTCTTTGCTTGCATACTTTTGCAACAAATCTAATGCTGTTGCAAGTATATAAAGCACTCCACCGTCGCCATATTCAATTTTTATATAATCTTTTTCAATGCCATCAACTTCAAGTTTTGTAATTCCTTGATATATACCAAGTCCATGATTTTCGTGAATGACATAGTCTCCGATTTTAAGTTCAGCAAAACTTTGAATTTTGCTACCTTCATATTCTTTGCGTTTTCGTCTTTTCTTTTTTCTTTTACTTCCAAAAATATCGCTTTCAGAAATTATTACAAACTTAATAAAAAGGTACTCAAACCCTCTATGTAAGCTTCCAGATGAAACCATAATTTCACCATTTTTAATAATTCTATCTAAATCATCTGTATAAAAGGAATTAATTCCATCTTTAATTAAGTTATCGCTTAGTCTCCTGGCTCTAGTTCTTGAGCTTGATAGTAATAAGATACGATAACCGTTTTGCTTCCATTTTTTTAAATCTTTGACTAATAAATCAAAATTATTATTGTATGGATTTACTGATCTTACCGTAAAGTCCCATCTGCCTTTCACATTAAATCCTTGCTTGTTTGTATCCATGGTACTGATAAGTAAAAGGTTCTTTTTATTTAATTTAGCTAATATTTCTTTATAACTATATATTGAATCTATTTGGCCAGGCAAAACATAACCCTTTTCTAGTCTATTAGACATACTTTCTCTAAACTCTGTTTCAACAACTTCTCCCTTTTCGACAACCCTGCTAGGCTCATCTATAAATATAAGGGAATTGTCATTAGTAAAATAATCAAATAAAGAAACAGTCTCATCATAGAAATATTGTATATAGCTATCAATCCCAACCAAGCCATGAAAACTCTCTATATTATTGGAAAATTCATCTATAATGCTACTTAGACGAAAAGCTTCCTCTGTTTTCATATCATCACGTAATATTTTTACGTGTTGGTCCTTTTCAGCCTTAATTTCAGTTAAGCCTTGCTTTAGTGTTGATGTATCTAATAAGATTTCTGAAGCAGGATAAATAGTGATTTCATCTATGTTGTCAATTGATCGTTGATTACCTTTTTCAAAATACCTTATTGAATCTACTTCATCCCCCCATAATTCAATTCGAACAGGATTCTCTTCAGTGGCAGAATAAATATCTATAATTCCACCCCTTATTGCAAATTCACCAGGCCTTTCTACTTGGCCCAATCTTTCGTAACCCATCTTTACTAGCTGCAAAGATAGGTCAGTCAAATCCAAGCTACTTGTTTCGCTTATTTTAATAATACTTTCTTCTAACATGGCCAGGGGTAGTATTTTATCCATTCCTCCATCTATTGTTGTAATAATGGTGGTTGGTTTTTTTTCAATAAGTCTTCTAAGTATTTTTAAACGATCATTTATTATTGCATTACCATGAATATCTGCACTATAAAAAATGATGTCTTTGGCTGGATATAAGTATACATCCTTGTCAAACAATCCATAGTCGTCATATATTTCTTTAGCCTTAAGTTCATCATAAGTAATAATTAACTTCCATGGAAAGTCCTTACTTAAGCCACTAATTAGATGGCTTTTTTGCGAATCAATACAACCTGTTATTTGTATAGGAGTATTTTTCTTCTTTAGATTGTCCAAAACTTCATTAAATTCATTTAATTCCTGTAAAGGACTATAAAATGTCTTCACTTTCTTACTCCTCACCTAAATCTTGCTTTCTATTATATATATTCATAGCTTCAGTAATGCCATCATTTACGATAACTTTAGTTGCATCTGAAACATTCTTTAAAGCTTGTCTAATAATTTTGTTCTCTCCATCAGAAAATTTTGATAAAACATAATCAGCCAAATCCCATTCCGATGGTTTTTTTCCAATTCCAACCCTTATTCTAGGGAAGTCTTGAGACCCAAGATGTTTTATAATACTCTTTATACCATTATGGCCCCCAGCTCCGCCACCACGCCTTATCCTAAGTTGTCCAACATCTAAATCAACATCATCATAGATAACTATAATATCTTGTGGATCTACCTTATAAAAATCAACTATTGCCCTTACACTTTCTCCACTTAAGTTCATAAATGTTTGTGGCTGTGCAAGAAGTACTTTCTCACCACCGATAAATCCTCCACCACAAATTGCCTTATGTTTCTTTACATTTAAAGAAATATTGTAGTCATCTGAAATTCTAGTAACCCCATCAAACCCAACATTATGTTTAGTTGCAATATATTCTCTGCCAGGATTACCTAGCCCTACTATTATATACATATCCTCATTCCTTTTTTGTTATGTCAATATCTTTCTGTTTTCTATTTATCTTCCACTTTGTCATTCATCTTATTTTATTCTATCTAACTGCTACCACACTACTACATAATATCATTATATATACAATTATGAAACTCTATTTTAAATCTAGGAATTGGGTATAACAAGCAAAATAAGAGCGACTTTTGCGTTTTCTTGCAAGGGAGCCCGTTTTTGCTTGTTATACCCAATTCCGCACTATTGCGATAACTTCAAATTATCTACCTAAGATATATATTATAAGGTAATATAATTTGAAAGGCAATAATATTATACACAAAAACAAGATATCATAACCTTAAGGGATGATATCTTGTTTTATATTTATTAATAGATTTAGTTAGTAAGATGTTTCTTCAATTTCTTCAGATAAGTTTTTATAACTCTCTAGTATTATATCTTGTATTCTTTGTCTTGTTTCTGAATTAATAGGATGTGCGATATCACGATATTCTCCATCCCCTGCCTTACGGCTAGGCATTGCTATAAACAATCCGCTCTCCCCTTCAATTACCTTAATATCGTGTACTACAAAATCACCATCAAATGTAATTGATACGACTGCCTTCATTTTTCCCTCTTTGTTAATTTTACGTACTCGCACATCTGTGATTTCCATATTAAGATCCCCCTTTATGCATTTTCATAAGTGTTAAGTAAAATTAAGAGTAACTACTAATTATTATATATAGTATAACACCTAATAACGAAAAATCAAACATTTTTACCAAAAAAACCTAGATTTTATAAGTTTTATACCACAATGTGCGAAAATATAATAACATTTATTACCACAACACATTAAATGAAACAATTATTTAAATATTTATTATTTCTTTTTGCCAAATCAAACATATAATATATTTAGATAGAAAAAGTTGTGTATAAATATTAAAACACATCCTAAGGCAATACATTTTATCTAAACAAGCTGAACTTTTATCTTTAGTTGATTATTAAAGGTTTAATAAATGAATATTTAATGGATATATATAAAATAACAATTGTAATTTAGCATAAAAAGGTTATAATAACAATGAAATGAAAATAAGATAATAGTATTCTTTATTAATATCTATATCATTTTAATATTTGACAAAATAACAAACGGTAATTATATGTTTAAAATAAAGTTAAGATTGGATGTGCACTATGTATAAAGTTGATTTAAATAGCCCCAAAAAAGTACACTTTATTGGAATAGGTGGAATTAGTATGAGTGGCTTGGCCGAGCTATTACATACCATGGGCTTTGAAGTTACAGGTTCTGATGCTAATAAAAGCAAAAACACAAAACACCTAGAAAAACTTGGAGTTAATATAGTCTATAGTCAGCTAGCTCATAACATTACTTCAGATATAGATTTCGTTGTTTACACTTCTGCTGTTAAGGAAGACAACCCCGAATACCAGGCTGTTTTAGAAGCAGGTATTCCTATTATGGATCGAGCAGAATTAATGGGGCAAATTATGCTTTATTATTCAGATTCAATAGCCGTTTCAGGTACTCATGGCAAAACTACTACCACTTCTATGATTTCTCTTGTCCTATTAGAAGGTCAATTAGATCCCACCGTGTCCTTAGGCGGCATTTTAGATGATATCGGCGGCAATATAAGACTAGGAGAAAGTGAACATTTTATTACAGAAGCTTGCGAATATACAGATAGCTTCCTTAAATTTAATCCTAATGTTGGAATTATATTAAATGTGGAAGCTGAACATTTGGATTATTTTAAAAATTTAGATAGTATTCGTTCATCCTTTAAAGCCTTTACTAAACGTATTCCAAATGATGGATTACTAATAATCAATGGCGATATTGATGATGTCACATATTTTACACAGGATTTAGAAAATGAAATTATCACATATGGTTTAAGTTCAAAAGAAAATCCCATTGATAAAAGTCATTCTCATTATTTTGCAGATAATATTAAATATGATGAGCTTGGAAAAGGTAGCTATGACTTATACTTAAATAATAATTATGTTGACCGAATACATCTGAATGTTGTAGGAATGCATAATATTTCTAACTCTCTACCAACAGTTGCTCTTGCTAGTTATCTAGGTATGTCTATTGAACAAATTAAAAGAGGCCTTTTGAAGTATAAAGGTACGGAGCGCAGATTTGAATATAAGGGTGAGATAGGCGGAGTAACCATAATTGATGATTATGCTCATCATCCAACAGAAGTAAAAGCAACATTAACTGCAGCCCAGAATTATCCTCACAAATCCATATATCTCGTATTTCAACCTCACACATACACAAGAACGAAAAACTTCTTAAAGGAATTTGCTAGTGAGCTTTCTCATGCTGATGTAATTATTTTAACAGATATTTATGCTGCAAGGGAAAAGGATCCTGGAGATATTTCATCAAAGGATTTAATGAGGGAACTCGTTAATCTAGGAAACGAAGCATACTATTTTGAAAGTTTTGATGAAATTGAAAGCTTTATTTTAGAAAAATGTACTCACGGTGACCTGTTGATAACTATGGGAGCCGGAGATGTTGTAAGTATCGGAGAATCTCTATTAGGACTATAGTTATCCACATTGTCCACAACCTTATCAACATTTTTACCTTGATAAGGTTGTGGATTATTGTTTGTTAAAATTTAGTTAAGTAAATGTTACTCTTTTAGTAAATTATTCGCATTTCATACCCTTTTCTTCTTTATTTTATATTTTTTCTTTGTTTTTATTAGGTTTGTCCACATTATCCACATTATCCACAAATGTTTTATGTGGGATTTCCGACTCCCATTCCTCTATTTCATTATTAATTTTCCTATGGTATAATTAAGGCGCAATGAGTAAATAGTGAGCTTGTTCACTGTTTGCGAGTGGAGCCACAAGACCATAGACAAGCTTTTCCTTTATGGTATAGCGGTTCAAAGATTAAGAAGGGTGAAATATTTTATGAGTAATATTGTACTACGTTCAAATTATGAGCCTAATGGTGCTTTTATACCTAATCTGTTCATTGACAATTATATGCCTGCAGCTAATGGAGCTTATGTAAAAGTTTATTTGTATTTATTACGCTGCACAAGTGTACGTTACATAAGTGATGGTGGTTTAAAAGAACTTGATATTTCATCAATAGCAGACCATTTAGACAACACAGAGAATGATATTCTACGCGCACTATCCTACTGGGAGAAGATGGACATAGTTACTCTTATTAGAGACAACCATGACCAGATCACCTCTATTATATTAAATGATATTTATTCATCTCATAATGATAATCTGTCAGAAGATGAACCTGCAGCAACTATAGAGCAAGTGCATCATCAACCTAGTAACTCAGACTATGAAGATAAATTAGAGGAACTAAAAGATCTTAATGATGATAATATTAAACAATATCAGTTTGAAAAACCAACATATTCAGATTTACAAATTAAACAATTGACAAATACCGATGATGTTAAGTGGATGCTTAATATTATCGAACTTTATTTGCAACGGCTAATAAAACCTACAGACTTACAATTAATTTTATATATGTATGAAAGTTTAGATTTTTCTACAGAATTGATTTTATATCTATATGAATATTGTGTTTCAAAAAACAAAACACATCCCTCATATGTTGAAGCCGTTGCCCTTTCATGGGCTAAGAACGGAATTGATACCTTAGAAAAAGCAGAAGCATCAACCGCTATGTTTAATGAAAACTATAATTTAGTAAAAAAAGCATTTGGACTAGATAGAGCTCTTGGACATGTGGAAAAGCAACATATCAACAAATGGGTAAGTCAATACAAGTTCCCTATAGATCTTGTTATAGAGGCATGCAACAGAACATTATTAAGCATTCAAAAGCCTGACTTTAAATATACAGATAAAATTATTGAAAACTGGCATGATAGTGGAGTTACTAGTATAAACGAAATAAATGCTTTAGATGAGGAACATTCCAACAAATCTAAAAAAGAATCAAAAAACAATGAACAAAAAAAACAAACTTATAATAATTCTAAAAACACTAATGCCAATAAATTCAACGCCTTCCCTCAACGCAGCTATTCAAAGGAAGATTATTCGTCTTTAGAACAAAAACTATTACATAAGAAAAATATACAAGAGGGCTAGACTTTTTATAGGCAATCGTTTAGAATAACAAAGCATGATTTATCTAAAGTGTAAGGAGCAATATAATGAGCTTAAAGAATTATCAACATAATAAGATTCTTCGGGATTATGATAATAAGCAATTTGAAAACAGGCATAATTTAGATCTTCGTATTAAAGAAGCATACTCAAAAATCCCTGAGCTTAAGGATATTGATGATAGAATTATTAATATGGCTATGAGTAGTGCTAAAGTTCTTTTGGCAGATAGTAATAATGATAAATCCATAGATAATTTAAAGAAATCTGCAGAATCTTCTAAGAATGAACGAAGATTACTGCTTGTAGAGCATGGATTTCCTGCTGATTATCTTGAATTACAATACCAATGTAATGATTGTAAAGATACTGGTTATATTACCAACGACAAATGTCACTGTTTCAAGCAGTCAGTTGTAAACATACTCTATTCACAATCTAACATTAAAACAGCAATTACCAAGGAAAACTTCTCTACCTTTTCACTTGATTACTATCCAGATAGTTTTATTGATGATTCTGTTGGGCTTAGTCCTAGGGAAAACATGGAAAAAATTGTTGCTTCTGTTATGAACTTCATTAACAACTTTGATGATTGTTTTGAAAACTTGATTATTTATGGCAATACTGGTGTAGGGAAAACATTTCTCACAAATTGTATAGCAAAGGAACTCTTAGACCGTTCAAAAACCGTTATATATTTAACTGCTTTTCAACTTTTTGATATCCTTGAAAAGAATAAGTTTAACAAAGGTGATGACAACGAAGAAATTCAGAATAAGTTTGATTATATTTTAGACTGTGATTTGTTAATTATTGACGACTTAGGAACAGAGTTAACTAATGCTTTTATTAACACACAATTATATTTGTGCGTCAACGAAAGGTATTTAAGAGAAAAGTCCACTATAATTTCTACTAATCTTTCCCTTGATAACATTAACGACAAATATAGCGAGCGGATATTCTCAAGGGTAATTAGTAACTATATCTTATTAAAGATTGTTGGGGATGATATTCGACTTTCTAAATGTATATAAACACAATTAATGTATATTAATATAAACAAATAGTCATTTTAAATTTGCATTATACACATGATAATTTATTATAAGATATTTGGAGGAAAAAACATGTCTGATATTGATAAGAACTTAACCATGCCAGTAGGATCACTTGGTGTGATTGCTTTAGATAGCAGTCGCAAACTGGCAAACAAGGTAGACAACTACCTTGTTGATTGGAGAAAAGAAAGAGAGCACTGCCACGGTGAAGAATTAGCTTTTACCGAGTATAGCCGTGACTCTTACTTACTTAAAGCTTATACCCCTAGATTTGGTTCTGGAGAAGGTAAGGGTCTAATAAAAGAATCTGTTAGAGGTGATGATCTTTATATATTAGTTGATGTAACTAATAATAGCATTAAATATAAAGTAAGGGGCTATGAAAACCACATGTCACCTGATGACCACTATCAAGACCTAAAAAGAATTATTGCCGCTGCAGGAGGCAAAGCAAGAAGAATTACGGTTATTATGCCATTCTTATATGAAAGTAGACAACATAGAAGAAGTTCAAGAGAATCCCTAGACTGTGCCATAGCATTACAAGAATTAGTAAGTATGGGGGTTGAGAGTATAATTACTTTTGATGCTCATGACCCAAGAGTTCAAAATGCCATACCCCTACATTCCTTTGAGTCTGTTCAATGTACCTACCAATTTATTAAATCACTACTTCGTAGTGCACCGGATATTAAGATAGACCCCGAACATCTAATGATAGTGAGTCCTGATGAGGGTGCAATGGCAAGAGCGGTTTATTTTTCAAACGTTCTTGAAGTTGATATCGGTATGTTCTACAAACGCCGTGATCATTCAGTTATTGAAAATGGACAAAACCCAGTTGTGGCTCATGAATACCTTGGTGCTGATCTTGAAGGTAAGGATGTACTGATTATTGATGATATGATATCTTCTGGAGGCAGCATGCTTGAAGTAGCATATGAATTACACAGTAGAAAAGCTAAAAGAATCTTTTGTGCTTCAACTTTTGGATTGTTTACAAGTGGACTTGAGAAATTTGATAAAGCCTATGAAGATGGAGTTATATCCAAGGTAATGACAACTAATTTAATTTATCAACAAGAAGATTTACTAGCTAAACCTTGGTATGAAAGCGTTGACTTGAGCAAATATATTGCCCTACTTATTGATACACTTAACCATGATAAGTCAATAAGTCAGTTACTTAGCCCAACAGACCGTATTCAAAAATATATAAAAAGATACGAAGCTGGAGAATTTAAAAACAAGTAAACATTAAGTTGCTATAGATAATAAGACAAAGGGACGTTTACAAGTATTAATAACTAGATTTTAATACTTGTAAACGTCCCTTTTATAATTGTTTTATGCTCTATACTTTATATATGTCTTGCCTACATAAGTCCTAAAGGTCTTAAATGTTTCTCAAAGTGATGTATGAGATCTTTCTCATATTCTTCTTTGTGTTTTTCTAAAGCATCATATATCCTCTCACGTAAATCCTTATTATCCCTTAACATAAATCCATATGTTATATGGATTATCTGCCTAGCATCATCTTGATTTAAGTAATCATCTAATTCACTATCTGCCACCTCACCTAAAGGACGCATATTCTCTACCTTGCTATTCACTTCATAATAATTCTTAGCTTCTTCAAATGAAGCTATTGCTGTATTGTGTATATCACGGTAAAGATCTGGTTCAGTTTTTGCAATAACTCGTACTGCTTCTAACCAACTAGTTCCCGCTGTCTTTGCATGAAAACGACCCCTTGTTTCCTCTGAAAAAATATCATAAATTTTAAATTTATCGCTACCTGAATGAAGGCTGATCTTATAACCAAAGTGGTCTGCAATTTTATAATGTGATCTTAAATTCTCACGAAATTCATCTGGGTCTCCAATGTAATCTATGGCCTTATGAAATTGTCCAACAAACTTAGGTGCCATACTATTTATAGTAATTCCTGACTTATCCATCTCATTAGCAACTAAATAGTGAGCTGTTATATCAGTTGTATATTCTGTTTCATCTAAAGATATTTCCAAATCAACCTGTCTATCCAGTTTATTAATCTCGTCTTGCACTTCTTTAGCCAACTCTATAGCATCATAATAAATAAGTATAGTTTTAATCAAGATCTCCTGATTAAACTCTATACCAAACTTCACCAACTCCGCCTTCTGTAAGTATTCCTGTTCAAGTGACTTCCGATAGTCATCTGGAATTTCTTCATACATGGCCATTAATTTTGCCCTATCATCTGGCAGTTTTCTTAGTACAAGAGAGCAGTCTAGGGTTATCATTGATGCCCCTTGTATCAAGGATTCTTTTACTTCTTCAATACTCTTTAAATGATCTCCATCTGCACCATATCCATGTTTATATCCTGCTCTAAAAACACTCCAGGCAGCAGCATCAATAACATCATCGAATGTACGATTTGTAAATGATAATTCTCTAATGCTTTGCTGTGCCAAAACTGGTTTAACATTAGTGTTCTCAATTGATGCAAGGTGACCTGGGTTTGCTAGCCCTAATCTATCACCAAATCCGAAAGTCGTTGTATCACGTCCAAATGCTTGAGGCGCTGTATATGAAAACTCTTTATTTAGTATCAATCTATTCTCATGATTTAGAGGACACACCTTAAGGCTACCCTCTTCTGAAGTCAATTCATCTCCTTCAAACTGAGATGAATTTGCACCATCTACAATTAACTTTTCTACACCATCAACATAAGCCATAATAGCTTTAAGTCCATCTTTTTCCTCATAACTTTTATGCTCAAACTGCACATGTGAGTCTTTTATAATCTTTTCAATCTTATTAATATACTGATTCATATTAGTCCCCTTTCCCTTGCTACAAAGTTTAAATGCAACTACTTATTATTAAAATAATACCCCAAAATCAACCGAATACACATTAAATTTTTCTTTATGTAAATATGTATGGTTACAATTAATGTATATTTTATCATAATATCTAGTGAAAATATAGTGACCTAGTCACATATTAGAGCTATAATTCTATATAATGATATGGAGCTTCAAGGCTATCTAAAACATTCTTTTCTCTTTCATGACAAGTAAATAATAGAATTTGCCTTTCCTTATCCTCTGAAAACATTTTCAGGGTTGACCTAAGTCTTTGATCATCATAATAAGCAAATGTATCATCTAGTAGTATTGGCACTTGCCCTTTACCGTATATCAGGTCAGCTATGGCTAAACGTAAGGAAAAATAAAATTGTTCTATTGTTCCTTCACTAAAACTTTCTAGATAATGGTACCTATCTTCGACTTCCGTTTTTATCTTGAGCTTCTCATCTACTTTAATATCTTTATATTTTCCATTAGTTACACTTTTTGTAATTTCTGATACAAGATTGTTTAGATTAGACCCAAAGCTATCATGAATACTAGTGGATATTTCTTCTATTGTGCTAATTGCCAAGTTAATACTATCAGCCTCTCTCTTATAATCTTCTTCCCTTGTTAATAAGTCAGAATATTTTTCTTGATTAGCAAGAAGCTTTTCTTCGTTAGCTTCTAGTAATTCCATTTCCCAATATATTTTTTCTTTCTTTATTGACAGTTCAGATAGCTTAGGTTTTATATTCTCTTCATATTTATTAATCTTTATTGTTTCATCTGTAACATATTCGTCTATTTGTCCTATAGCCTCATCTAATAATTCACCGTTAGAGAGATCAATGGTTGAATCAGCAAATGTAAAGTTCTTTATATAGTCTATAATCTCACTTCTTAAATCTTTTATTCTTTCTTGTAATTGTATATATTCATTTTGGTAATTTTGCAATTCTTTTTCTTGTTGATTTAACATAATATATTCTTTAAGAATTTCTTCATATTTGTCTTGAATCTCATACTCTGATCCTACATTATATTTGTTTAATATAGCTAATATCTTATCTTCTATATTCTTTAAGCTTTCTTCATGTACAAGAGCTTTTGCCTGATATTTTTTTCCCTTTTTGCTATTATTAAAAGCAAAAACAATAGTTGTTATTATACCTATAATAACTAAAAAGATACCAGTCGTGATTAAAAAGTTATTCTTAGGGAAAAACATTATAATAAAAGCAAGTCCACTTATCAAAAAAGGACTAACAATTAATAGGCTTTTTCTTCTGTCTTTCTCCCTTGTATCTTTATATCTTTTTTTGTCTTCTTCTCTTGTTTTGTTAATGGCCCTATGATTATTCTTGTGGTTTTTTATATTTTCAATATCTGATTTAATTTCTTCTGTTTGAGATTGAGTCTTTGAAATGCTAGTAAAGTATTGCTTTGATTTATTATCTTGAACTTTTATTATGTTTTCTTTTAATTGATTACTTTGGTCTAAGTTCTCAAGATAGTAGCCATACTTAGTTTTTATAACTGGAAACTTAGCAATTAATAATCTTTTCTCCTCATAAGCGTGGATTGTATAAGCGAGATTTTCATTATTAATTAATTCTTTTTTAATAGTTAATAACTTCTCTTCCTCTAGCTCAATATCCGAAATCTGTTTTGCAAAATTATTGATGTTTTGTTCTATTCTTTCTCCTTCTTTAATATCTTGTTCTACTGCCTCTATTTCTTCTTTAAGAGCTTTAAATCCATATCTCTTACCTTTGTCCCTTAAATTGTCTAAAGCTTTTTTTATATCGATTTCTTCACTTCTACTCATCTTAAGATTTGTTATATGGTTCTGAACATGATAAAGCAAATCTTCGTCTGTTTTTGCTTTTAATTGTTCTATACTTATTGTTCCATCATATGCTGATCTGGTAAGTCCATTTATTAATTCTTGGAATTCTATTTGAGAAAATTTTAAAGACCGCCCTGTATCAGTACCTGTTAATAGAGTCTTTTTACTATTCTTCTCAAAATTCCGATATATATGGTATGTATTATTATTTACTTTAAATTCAATACTTCCATCATAGGAACCAGGAGTATTCCAAGGTTGAAACTTATCATAAATTTCATTAGCATAGGAACGCCCTCTAGTTTTTTCAATTCCAAATAAAACTCCTTTTATAAATGCATGAATTGTGGATTTCCCGGATTCATTTCTACCATATATAAGATTTAATCCATCAGAGAATTCAATCTTTTTATTATGAAACAGGCCAAAGTTACTAATATTTAACTTTAATAATTTCAATCCCTATCCTCCTATGAGTTGCCTCTAGCATAAATGAGTGCCTCTATACCATAATATAAAGCCTTTGTTTTAATGGTTTCATTAACTTCACTCTCTTGTATATTTTTTATAAAAACGCCTATTATATTGTCTTTGTTATCCCTATATAATTGGTCAAAATCATAATTAGCTATACTTTTATCTTTTACATCAATAACATTTCCTAAATCCTTTAAACTATCAAGTTCAAACTTAATATCAGGATCTTTATAACCATTTATGCTAATAATGAAAATGTTCTTACTTTTATAATCTGCTAGTCTTTCTTTGGCTAAATCTTGTAACTGACCATTGGTAATAGAATCATCAATTTGAAGTTCTACATTAATATATTCCCTTGAAGAATGTGGGGTAAAAGAATAGTGGATATGGGATTTTTCTTTGTCTTTTTCAATCTTGCCAATAATATAGCCTCTTTTACCTATATCAGTCTTGTCAGTTGGTTCTATTGAGCCTGCATAAGCAACTCTTTCTCCTAACCTTTGCGGTTTATGTATATGACCTAGTGCCACATAATCAAAGCCCTTACTTTCTATAAATTTAAGATTGAAAGGTATATTAGTTGAGGTACCTCCATGGGCTAACAAGATATTAATTCTATCTTTATCATGTATAACTATATCATCAAGAACAGGATCTTTAATTTCTCTTTTATGATAAGAAAGCCCATATACATCAGCATTAATATCTTCAAAGTATATGCTATCAATATGTTCATTTATAAGCATATGGACATTAGAATTCCATTCAAATTTTAGGTAATTTGATCTCGGGCTAATATAATCATGATTCCCTGCAATAATTACAACCCTAGTGTTAACTAATCTGCTAAATATATAATTCACTTCTTTTAACTCTCTAACCAAAGGCTGTTTGTGAAAAAAATCTCCCGCAATAAGTAACAAATCAACCCTTTCATCATTACATATGTCTATTATATTACGAAAAGTATTCCAAATTTCCTCTTCTCTTTCACCACTCCAAGGATAGCCCGAATCCGGCTTCACACCAAGATGAACATCTCCCAAATGAATAAACTTCATACCATCCATGCCTTTCTACTAGTCTTACCCATATAAATAATCAAAAGTTAAAACACACATCATTGTCATTCTAACATATCCGAACACCTGTTTCAATAATAACTCATCCCCCCTAGACATCTAAACAGTCCCTAAAAGTTAATATATATCGTTGTGATATATCAACAATACACCCATCAATTACATATCCAATCCCCCAAACAGTTCAAAGAAAGCCGCAGGGGTCGGGGGCATGACATGTCTCATAAGTCCACCCTTTCGTCTGTACAAAAAGCATAGCCTGTACGTCACCGACAAACATATCTTTTGATATTTGTCAGTGGCGAACAGGCTATGCTTTTTGTACTAACGAGGGTGTACGTGAGACATGTCATGCCCCGACCCCTGCGGCTTTCAGGACACTCTTCTTACAACACCTAATCTAAAGCTCACAATGGTTAACTGTTCTTGGAAATGGTATCACGTCTCTAATATTGCTCATTCCTGTTATATACATTATACAACGTTCGAAACCTAATCCATAACCTGCATGTCTTACAGAACCATATTTCCTTAAGTCTAAATAAAATTCATAATCTTCTGTTTTTAAATCAAGTTCTTTCATTCTCTTTAGCAACTTATCATAATCATCTTCCCTTTGGCTACCACCAATGATTTCACCAATTCCAGGAACAAGTAAATCCATAGCTGCAACAGTTTTATTGTCTTCGTTTAACTTCATATAAAAGGCTTTAATATCCTTTGGATAATCCGTTACAAATACTGGCTTTTTATATACTTCTTCGGTCAAATATCTTTCGTGTTCAGTCTGAAGATCAATACCCCAGCTTACTTTATAGTTAAATTTATCATTTTGTTTTTCTAATAATGCAACTGCATCTGTATAGGTAATTGTAATAAAATCAGAATTCATTACATTCTCTAATCTTTCGATTAATCCCTTATCTATAAACTTATTGAAAAATTCCATCTCTTCAGGAGCATTTTCTAAAACATACTTAATAATATATTTCATCATATCTTCAGCTAAATCCATATTATCTTGTAAATCAGCAAAAGCGATTTCTGGTTCTATCATCCAAAATTCTGCTGCATGACGAGTTGTGTTAGAATTCTCCGCTCTAAAAGTTGGTCCAAATGTATATATATTACGGAATGCCTGGGCATAAGCCTCACCGTTTAATTGCCCACTAACTGTTAAGTTTACATTCTTTCCAAAGAAATCTTCTGAATAATCCACTTGTCCTTGGTCATTCTTAGGAACCTTCTCAAGATCTAGAGTGGTTACATGAAACATTTCTCCTGCACCTTCAGCATCACTACCTGTAATTATAGGAGTATGAACATATACAAAATCTCTTTCTTGGAAGAATTTGTGGATTGCATATGAAATTAATGATCTGACACGAAACACCGCTTGAAATGTGTTAGTTCTTGGGCGCAAATGGGTAATACCTCTTAAGTATTCTAAAGTATGTCTTTTCTTTTGTAGCGGATAATCTGATTTAGATTTTCCTTCTATTATTATATTGCTTGCTTGAATTTCAAAAGGTTGCTTGGATTGTGGCGTAGCAACTAATTGTCCTTCAATTATTAGTGATGATCCTACATTTAATCTTGAAATCTCATCAAAGTTATCTAGTTCATCGTGATATACAATCTGTAAAGTATCAAAAAATGTTCCATCACTTAAAACAATAAATCCAAAAGTTTTTGAATCTCTAATACTTCTAACCCAGCCTCCAACTTTGATGGTTTTATCAA
>CAZUDG010000006.1:22093-35233 GCA_964618775.1 uncultured Lachnospiraceae bacterium
GTTTTTGAATCTCTAATACTTCTAACCCAGCCTCCAACTTTGATGGTTTTATCAATATATTCATCTTTATTTTTAAATAATTCTCGAATAGTAACCAGTTGTTCCATTTGTGCTAACTCCTTATCTATAATCTTCTGTTTGTTTTCTATAATATTAAGTAAGTATACCATATCATACCATGATTTCAACTATTAATTTAACACAGGTTAACACAAAAAAAGTGGATAAATAAATACAAACTATTTATCCACCCTTATTCATATCTATATCAAGCAACCGAAAAAATCTTGTTTGGTATTAAATATATAAGAAATAAGGTGTGAGAGTATCGGTTGCGGGTTTTTTAGATATGTAACTCTTTACCTTATTTCTTATATTATAGTATATTCTAATAAATATATATTGTGACCTGTAAGTTAATTGTTACCATAATAAATGCTGGAGATGCTTGTATCCCCAGCATTATCATTATAAATAAATACATCGTTACTGTTAATTACTCCAGGCTTAACATAGGATCTAGTGTGTCTTCTCCTTTTGTTAATTTAAAGTGTAAGCTTGGACCTTCAACTAGATTATATCTTGTTGGCTTACTAATATTGCCAATTATTTGTCCCTTCTCTACACTATCTCCTTCTTCTACTGTCAAGTTTTCTAATTGACCATACTCTAAGGCATAACCATCTCCAATAGAAGTTGTAAGAGTTAGACCAGTTTCTTCATTGTCTTCTATAGCGGTAATAATTCCATCGACTCCACAAACTACCTCTTCGCCTTCTTCAGCTGAAATTAGCATAGCCGAACTCACTTTCCATTGCTCAAGTGTTGAGTAGTGGACTAAACTATCCATGCTATACTTTCTAATTACATTACCAGCTACTGGCCATATCAGCTTATCAGCTTCATGGTTAAAATGAAGGGTAGTAGGACTCATTACCTGGCTAACTTCTTCAGTTTCTTGATTACCTTCATTTGAATCTACTAAATCATTAGAATTATTGTACTCATCAAATTCCAGTAGCTCTTCATCTGTTGTTGGTTCTCTTCTTCCCGTGTGATTATCATTGGTGTTATCAGTTTCTTTTTGGACTACATCCGCCCTACCGTCACTGCCATTTTTATTTGCGACGGAGGATGAAGGTTTGTTATCATTGTCTGGTTCAGGTTTCTTTCTGGAATCATCCTCATCTACTACTTCTGAAATTGGCTCATCTATCTCTGCCAAGTCTTTTCTATTATTAGATGCTTGATATACTCCCACCACTGCTATTACCAAAATTGCTAAAGCCCCGACACTTAATAACGCATAAAAACTCTTGCTTTTTAAAAAATTAGAGAAGTTATGTTTTTTCATAGTTATCATCACCTCTAGGTATATTTTCACCAGAAATGATTTTTTTATACACTAATAGACTACTTATAATTTTGAATTAATTTACTTTTTTAACACCAAATGTAACTTCTTCACCGTTTAGATTCCATTCTTTAATATATCCTTCTACTCCATCTAATATAATCTCATCAGCTAGAACTTCTGATTTGATTTCTTCTTGGTTATCTTCAATTATTTGCCTGATCTTGTCATTATTTTTTGCATATACAAGAATTCTATCCATTACCTCAAAATCAGCATCTTTTCTCATTGTTTGAACTTTACTAATTATTTCTCTAACAAAACCTTCTTCAATCAATTCAGGAGAAAGAGTTGTCTCTAAAACTACAGTAACTCCACTATATGAATCTGACACATAACCTTCTTTTTGAGTAGCTTCTATCAATAACTCATCCTTAGCTATCTCAATAGTTTCTCCATCAATTACTATTGTTAGCTTGCCTTTTTCATTAACTTCGTCTATTACTTCATTGCCATCTAAGTTATTAAGGTTCTGGCGAAGCTTGCCTATTTGTTTACCAAACCTTGGTCCTAAAACATTAAGTAATGGCTTAATACTATATGTTGTAAAATCTCTAACATCATCTGTAAATACCACCTCTTTTACATTTAGTTCATCTGCTATTATCTCCTCATAATAAGAAGGAAGTCCAAGGCTTGAATTTCCATTCTCATTTTTATAATTATAGGGAGATTTTACAAACATTTTTCCAATAGGCTGTCTATTTTTGATATTAGCTGTGTTTCTACATGATCTTCCTAATACAACAATCTTTAGAGCAGCATCCATATTTTCTTCTAATTCTTTATCAATTAGATTTTCATCAAACTCAGGATAATCGCTTAAGAAGATACTCTCAGGTGCATTTTCATCTATTTCTACTACTAGGTTTTGATAAATCTCTTCTGTCATGTAAGGAACATAAGATGCAGCAACCTTTGTTAGTGTAACTAAACTAGTATATAAAGTCATGTAAGCATTAATTTTGTCTTGTTCTAAACCTTTTGCCCAGAAACGTTCCCTACTACGTCTTACATACCAATTACTTAACTCATCTACAAATTCATTAAGCAATCTAGCACCTTCAGTTATTTTATAATTAGCCAAATAATTATCCACTTCTTTAACAACTGTGTTTAGCTTTGATAACAACCACTTGTCCATTACAGGTAGTTTATCAATATCTAAATTGTATTTTGTAGCATCAAACTTATCAATATTTGCATATAAAACGTAAAAGGCATAGGTGTTCCATAAGGTACCCATAAACTTCCTTTGTCCTTCTGTAACCATCCTGTCAGAATAACGGTTTGGGAGATACAGGGCACTATTTGATGAAAAATACCATCTAACTGCATCTGCACCATGTTTATTTAAAGTATCCATTGGATCTACAGCATTACCTTTTGACTTAGACATCTTTTGACCGTCTTCATCTTGAACATGGCCCATTACTATAACATTTTTAAATGCTGGTTCATTAAATAACAGAGTTGATATAGCATGTAATGAGTAGAACCATCCCCTTGTCTGATCAACAGCTTCACTTATAAAGTCTGCAGGAAAATGATCTTTAAATATTTTTTCATTTTCAAATGGATAGTGCCATTGGGCAAATGGCATTGCACCAGAATCAAACCAACAGTCAATAACTGGCTCAACTCTTTTCATTTCTTTTTCGCATTCAGGACATTTTATAGTTACTTTATCTATAAATGGTCTGTGAAGTTCAATATCATCAGGACAATTATCAGACATTGACTTTAATTCTTCAATACTTCCTATTGCATGTCTATGGCCATCTTCACACTCCCATATATTAAGTGGAGTTCCCCAATATCTATCACGACTAATTGACCAGTCCTGAACATTGGCAACCCAATCTCCAAATCTACGCTTTCCAATAGTTTCTGGTAGCCAATTGATTTTCTCATTGTTCGCTACTAAATCATCTTTTACTGCTGTCATTTCTATAAACCATGATTCTCTAGCATAATAAATAAGTGGTGTGTCACATCTCCAGCAGAAAGGATAATTATGTTCAAATGACATTACTTCATACAATAATCCATTTTCATAAAGCATTTTGATAATTACTTCATCTGCATCTTTTGTGAATAATCCCGCAAGGTCAGTTGCTTCTTTTTTAAACTCACCCTTATCATCTACTAACTGTAGAAATGGCAAACCATATTCACGACCTACAATAGAGTCATCTTCACCAAAAGCAGGAGCAATATGCACTATACCTGTTCCATCTGTTAAGGTAACAAAATTATTACAAGTAACATAATGAGCCTTTTTATCAAGCTTTCCATAATTAAATAAAGGTTCATATTCTTTATATTCTAAATCAGCACCGATCATTGTCTCTTCTATTTTATAATCACCGGTAATAATTGATAGTAACTCTTCAGCTAAGATGTATTTTTCTTCTTTAACAGAACCTTCTACTGGCTCTCCTTCTTTTACAAGATTTCCTTTTTCGTCTACTTGTACTGAAACCTTTACATATGCTTCCCTTGGGTTAACACACAGTGCAAGGTTAGAAGGAAGGGTCCAAGGTGTTGTAGTCCATGCTAAGAAATATTCATTATCAGTGCCCTTAACTTTAAACTTAGCTATTAAGGATTTATCTTTTACATCTTTATAACCTTGTGCTACTTCATGGGTTGAAAGTGGTGTTCCGCATCTTGGACAATAAGGCACAACTTTAAAGCCCTTATATAAGAGTCCTTTATCATAAATCTTCTTTAATGCCCACCATATAGATTCAATATAATCATTCTCATAGGTTATATAAGGATCTTCCATATCAGCCCAGTATGCTACCCTATCAGAGAAGTCTTCCCACATACCCTTGTATTTCCACACACTTTTCTTACATTCATCTATAAATGGTTCAAGGCCGTATTCTTCAATTTGATCCTTGCCATCAATCCCTAGTCTTTTCTCAACTTCAAGTTCAACAGGAAGACCATGAGTATCCCATCCTGCCTTACGAAGTACATTATAGCCCTTCATAGTGTGATATCTTGGGATTATATCCTTTACAACTCTTGTTAACACGTGTCCTATATGTGGCTGGCCATTAGCAGTTGGGGGACCATCATAAAATGTATAATCTTCTCCATCCTTCCTATGTTCAACCATCTTGTCAAATATATCATTGTCTTTCCAAAACTTTAAAGTTTCTCTTTCCCGATCCACAAAATTCAGATCAGTAGTAACCTTCTTATGCATTATTCTTCCTCCTAAAACTTTAGCTTATTTATTACCTTTAATAAACAAATAATAAAGTATCCTTTATTGTCTAAATCTTGTAAAAAAGTATCAAACGTTAGTAATATATATATTCCTAATAAATACTGCTGATATATATTATTAACATAATATATTTTGTTTTTTATGTTAAATTAAAAAAGCCCTCATCCATAAACAGGATGAGAGCATATATGCAGTCATTATACCACCTATTTACATACGATATCAGTCAATATAGCTTATAATATTATAACAAAATACATAAGAGAAAACTTATGGCTTATAGTTACACACTCTTGGCTACTACTGGATATGATATGCTTCCATATAACGGCGGATACCGGCACAGCTTAATCATCAAAGACTTTCAGCCTGCTACTTAGGAGTGATTTTTGGATATATATTACTTGGATCAGACTCACACTATCTCTGACTCGCTTTCCCTTTCATATATTCTTACTGTCTCCATCATAGTATTTCATATTTGCTTTTCATAATAATACAATTTGACTTTATTGTCAAATGTTTGTTTTTTGGTCTTTCGGGACGTGGGTCTTGGTATAGGAACAAAAAGGGTTCCATTGTTTTGAACCACAAAAGTCACCCTTTTTGTTCCTATACCAAGACCCACGTCCCTGAATATACCGCATGACTACTATGGTTATTTAATTACGAACTCTGCGGCCATGTAGTCTTTGGCAAACTTTGCTGAACCGCTATAATTAGCAATGTCTTTAATTATACGGTATTCACCTTGTGGGAATTGTCCATAAACCCACTCCCAGTTTGTCTTCCATTTTTTTGATTGTTTATAAGGAAGCTCGTGGTTAATGTTGTTATAGCAATAGTTGTCTCTTAGCTTGGGTACCTGGTACCATGTGTCATTCTTTTTTATTTCTATATCATATTTATCTCCATAAACAATCTGTTTATTTGAAACATTTTCAAAAATAGTTGTAAGTCCTGTTGGGCTTATTGACTCTTCGTCTATGGCCATAGTTACATCTGTTATGTCATTAAAAGTCTCATGTTCTGTTTCAATCCAATTAATATCTATTATATCACCTGGTGTCTCTATATCCTTGCTAGCTTCTGGTGGAGTTATTAAGTCTAACATGTCTAGGTTATCATTATTGCTACATCCACAAAGCATTACCATGCTTAATATTATAGATAATATTACATAAACGTATTTGTTACTCATATAACCTCTCCTTGTAAGAATTTAAGTGATTTATGTCTTTACTTATTTTCCCCAAGTTTGAAGATTATATTTATATATTTAAAAATTCGATTTATTTTATTTCAAATTCTGTCGCCATATAGTGTTTGTCAAAATCAGCAGTTTTTCTAAAATCTAATACATCTTTTATTATTCGATACTTTCCACTTGAGAGCTCTCCATAAAGCCACTGCCAATCCGCCTTCCAATCTCCTGTTTTACCAGCTTTAAGTTCATATCCTATATCTTCAAATCCATAGTTGCCTTCTATAGTCACCGGAACCTCATACCAATCACCATTAGCTTCCTGTTCTAGCAAAAAGTAATTACCATAAGTAAATTCTTTTTCTGAATTATTCTCAAAAACCACAGTTAGGCCTCCCTTAGATATAGTCCCTTCCTTTATCCCCATAGTAATTCCTTGAACATTGTTAAGATCGCTATGATTACTAGGCTCCAAATCATCTATATTAGTTGTAGGCTCAACGGGATTATAATCATCTTCGTCAGCTTCTGAATTACCTTCCTTAGTAGCATCTTCATTCACTTGACCATTGTTTTCTAAGGTAGTACTTTCTTGTGTTTCATTATCATCTGTATCTTCATTCTCAATGGATTCATTCTCTGATGGGCTTTCATTATTAATACTACATCCTGAAATTATTCCTAAAGAAAAAACTATACAAATCACTAAAAATATCCTTTTATAAGTCATAATAAATCCCCCTATAGTGGCAAACAAGCCCATGAATTTGTTCTAACAACGATGAACGGGAGTGTCCAATTACCTACTCCCCTGCGTAACCAATATCCTACACAACCTTAATAATATTTACTATGAAGCTCATCAATTAAATTATGTTTTGCATCATACAACTCCTGAGATAAATCAACATAAACCTCGTGAGGATTTAAAAATCTCTTTGTTTCATCCCATAATGAGTCTTTTTCTTTAGCACAGTAGTCTCTTATATCCATTACAGAAGGGCTTTCATAAACACACTTGCCACTTATAAAAATAGGCTTTAACATCTCTCTTAAAGTATATGTGCCTGGTGCCAGGTGGGTTTTCTTCCATGTTGATATAGGATCAAATAATAGTAAAGGTTCGTCTTCAGAATAGGTCTCATGTTGAAGAACCATTAAATCTGCTTTAACTTTGCCACTTTCTTTTTCATAAACACGTAGCAATCTTTTATTCCCAGGATCTGTCATCTTCCATGGGTTTTCAGATAGTTTCATCTTAGGTATAAATTTGCCATCTTCTTCAATTGCTGCAAGTTTATAAACCCCACCAAATGAAGGAGAATCTTTAGAGGTTATAAGATTAGTTCCTACTCCCCATGAATCCACTTGTGCCCCTTGGGTTTTTAATGATTGAATTAAATATTCATCTAGGTCGCTAGAAGCTGTTATCTTGGCATCTTCAAATCCTGCTTCATCTAGCATTCTTCTAGCCTTCTTTGATAAATACGCAAGATCCCCACTATCTAATCTAATACCGTAATTTTCAGACAATGTGCCTCTATCACGCATTTCCTCAAATACCTTTATGGCATTAGGTAATCCGGATTGTATGGTATCATAAGTATCTACTAAAAGAGTCGTTCCTCGGGGATAAAGTTCTGCATACTTACGAAATGCTGTTAACTCATCACCAAAGCTCATAATCCAACTATGAGCATGGGTTCCCATGGCTGGAACATCGAATTCTTTTGCTGCTAACACATTACTAGTTCCTACACATCCACCAATTACAGCAGCCCTTGCCCCAAGAGTACCTGCATCTGGTCCCTGAGCACGGCGTAGTCCAAACTCCATAACACCATCACCTTCAGCTGCATAGCAGACTCTTGCTGCTTTTGTTGCAATAAGACTTTGATGGTTTATTATATTTAATATTGCTGTCTCAACTAATTGTGCCTCAATCATAGGGGCTACTACTTTTACAAGAGGTGTTCTTGGAAAAATTACACTCCCCTCAGGAATTGCGTATATATCTCCTGTAAATTTGAAAACAGATAAATATTCCAAGAAATCTTCATCGAATATTTTTAGTCCTCTTAAATATTCAATATCATCTCCAGTAAAGTGGAGATTCTTTATATATTCGATTACTTGATCAAGTCCTGCACATATCGAATAACCACTACCAGACGGGTTTGATCTATAAAATGCTTCAAAAACTACTTTGTTATTAAAATTATTTTTAAAATATCCCTGTGCCATAGTTAACTCATAAAAATCAGTTAACAAGGTTAGGTTTTGCATGCCCATAAGCTTCTCCTTTATAAGACTAATTTTTTGATAAAACCAGCAGTTTAATGCTATCTATTACTCATAATAGTACTGCTTTATTTATTTTAGTATAGCACAATATTTCAATTCTACAAATAATATGATATAATCAATTGGTGAAATATAAATGCTTGATAAAAGTGTCATCTGTGGTATTTATAAGCACCTACAAAAGAATCTTGGGAGGAATTATGAGAACTCTAATGGTTGCAATATTTTTACTTATATTTTTTATTGTAAGTATACCTCTTTATCTTATATTATTAGTTGTTGGTTTATTTAGCATCGATTTAAGAAACAAATATTCTCAAAAGATAGTAAGTCTTGTTTGTAAGATTATACTGTTTTTATCAGGTGTAAAACTTACTGTGATTGGTGAAGATAATATTCCTGAAAATGGTGGAGTCTTGTTTGTATTAAATCACCGAAGCTATTTTGATATTTTAGCTTGTTACGCATCCACTTCTAAATTGTCTACTTTCATTGCTAAAATGGAATTAAAGCATTTTCCTTTTATTAATGTTTGGATGGTATTTATAAATTGTCTGTTTATAGATAGGAAGGACCTAAGACAAAGCTTACAAGTTATATTAAAAGGAATCGAAATGGTCAAAGGTGGTTATTCTATATTTATAGCACCAGAAGGTACCAGAAATTATAACAAAGAAATGCTTCCTTTTAAGGAAGGTAGCTTGAAAATTGCACAGAAAACTGGATGTCCAATTATTCCAGTTTCTATAAACAATGCTGATAATATCTTTGAGAGCCATGTTCCTTGGGTTAAAAAAGGCAATATTATTATAGAATATGGAGAACCTGTATATCCAAAGCAATTAGACAAAGAAGACCAAAAATTCCTAAGTAAATATGTTCAAGAGATAATTAGAGAAACCTTAAAGAAAAATGAAGCTAATCTTGAATTTTAGGACGTTTAATGATAAAATTATAAAATGCATTAACCCTTAAAGGAGGTACATACTAATGCCACTTAGTACAACCACGATCGTACTTTTAATAATATTAGCTGTTGTTGTAATTGGCTTTGTTGCTTTTCTACTATGGTCTAGAAGTTTGCAAAAGAAATCTGAAGCAGCCGAACATGACATTAAGGCAACTGCACAAACTACATCAATGCTAGTAATTGATAAGAAACGGATGAAGATTAAAGAAGCAGGCCTTCCACAAATTGTTTATGAACAAACACCCAAGTATTTACGTTGGTCAAAGGTACCAATTGTAAAAGCAAAGGTGGGTCCACAAATCCATAATTTTATTTGTGACGAAAAAATCTTTGATCTTATTCCTATTAAGAAAGAAATAAAAGCTGTGATTAATGGCCTTTATATTTTAGATGTAAAAGGGCTTCGTGCCACTCTAGTAAAACCAGAAAAACAAACTTTTACAAAAAAACTTCAAGAAAGAATTACAGGTTTTTTCAAGTAAGGATTCAAAAACATAAGACAGTCTAAATCAAAAGTTCTCCATGTCATAGCGACAGGAGAACTTTTATATTTCTATATACTCTTGGACTTTACCTTTATATTAATATCATTTTCAGATACATGACGATTATTAATATCTATATTATATTTAATAGATATGTTAATCTCATCTTCTTCTTTATTAATCTTTAGGTCTGTGGTATTAAACCCCATAAGTAAGTTTCCATATGGAGTTTGATAATAAGAAGAGTTCCTTTTGAACCTTTCAAAAATCATATGTACATTGGCAGAGCCATGTTTTACAATATTAACCTTATCATCATCTATAATAATATTGCACTGGGTGGGCTCTTTGATTTCCTCAATATATTCGTCATATAAAATATAATCCTTACCACTTTTATTATAATACTTACCTGAGGTTACCAGTTCAACATCTTCTTGTTCACTATCATCAAGCCTTAGTCCACTTACCGTTATTAGTACATCCTTTGTCATATCTTTTCTCCATCTATTACAATTGAATAATCTTCTATATTTATTTCCCTTGCATCCTTTAAATAATGAGGCAATATTCCATTAGCAAAGTTGTTGAACCTATCAACACCATCACTTACATAAAGCTCATGTTTTTCACTTATAACTTTACTTTCAATATTATTAGCTTTTAAAACTTGCTTTAAGGTTTTTGCTGTTTCATAAGCAGGGTTAACTAAGTTGACTTTATCTCCAACAACCGAAGCAATTGTATCTCTAAGCAAGGGATAATGGGTACATGCTAATACTAAAGTATCAATGTTATAATCCAGAAATTCACTCAGATATCTTTTTGCCACATCAAAAGTAATGGGATCATTAATCCAACCTTCTTCTACTAAGGGAACAAAAAGAGGGCAGGCCTTACCATAAACTTTAACTTCTGCTGCTATTTCATTTAAAAACCGTTGATAAATACCGCTACTTATAGTTCCTTTAGTGCCAATAATGCCAACATTGCTATTCTTAGTTACAGAAGCTGCAATCCTTGCACCTGGTTTTATTACACCAACAACTGGAATAGAGACTTCTGAAACAATTGATTCTAAAGCAAATGCACTTGCTGTATTACATGCAATTACAATTGCTTTAATGTTTTTTGATAATAAGAAGTTAACTATTTGATTTGAATATCTAATAATTGTCTTCTTAGATTTGTTTCCATATGGCACTCTAGCAGTGTCACCAAAATATATTATTTGCTCATTGGGCAGTTGTTTCATTATTTCATCTACAACTGTTAAACCTCCTACGCCAGAGTCAAAGACTCCTATAGGGCCTATTGCGTTCATAACCGCTCCCCCTAATCCTCAGATTTGTTTAGTGCTAGCTGTATTAATTTCTCTATTAGTTGAGGTTTACCAATTCCTTTTGCTTCCCATAACATAGGATACATACTTATATTGGTAAATCCAGGCATCGTGTTAATTTCATTAAATACAATTCTGTTAGTATCTTTTTCAACAAAGAAATCAACCCTCGCTAAACCATAGCCATCAACTGCATTAAATATTTGTATAGAGTAATCCCTTATTGTATCCACTATCTCTTTGTCTAAATCAGGGGATATGATTGTTTTAGATTCAGCATTATTATACTTTGCATCGTAATCATAAAATTCTGCTGCCGAAATTATTTCACCAACACCCGATGCCCTAGGCTCTTTACCACCTAATATAGCGTTCTCAATTTCTCTTCCATTTATTGTTTCCTCAACAAGAATCTTATCGTCATGATTTGAAGCTTCAACCAAGCCAACAACTAGTTCTTCCCTATTCTTCACCTTAGAAATACCACGAGAGGAGCCTGCATTTGACGGCTTAATAAACATAGGATATTCTATACTTATTTCTGTTTTTTCAATTATTTCCATATTAACTTCGCCATTTTTGTTAAAAAGATCTTTCTTATAAATAGAAACGTACTTGGCCTGTTCTATTCCTAGATTTTTTACAATTATCTTAGTAAACAATTTATCCATAGAAATACTAGAGGATAAAACCCCACATCCTACATACGGAACCTTTGCCAATTCAAGTAAGCCTTGTATTGTTCCATCTTCTCCATACAAACCATGAAGTACAGGGAAAACTACATCTATAGGCTTTTTAGTTAATTTATCATCCTTAATTAATAACACAGACTTATCTGTAGCGTCTGGTGATATAATTGCTTTTGTCTTTCCTTTTTGCCATTCTCCAGATACAATACTTTCTACTGAGTATGCTTCTAGCCATTTTCCTTCTTTAGTAATTCCAATCAATATAACATCATACAAATCTCTATTTATATTATTGATAATCATAGCTGCTGAAGTACATGAAACTTCATGTTCTGATGATTGTCCACCAAATAATACCACTAATGTCTTTTTATTCATTCTATTTCCTTCCTTGAGCTTTAATCCAATTCTATTCTATTTTATTATAATATCTGAATAATATACAACTATCTAATAGATAAAACTAATTATCTATATTGGTTTTTGATAAAAATTTAAATATACTTTTATACATCTGCATTCTTTTTGTATTTCTTTGCTAACCCTTATTCTACTATTAAACAATTAAACATTCAATAGTTATTTAGAATGGCATAAATGCGTGTCTAGAGAAGTCAAACATTTGTGACACAAATAAATCCTTAGCTAATATATTAATTCTTCTTTTTTGTTTAATAACTAAGATTAAAGGTAATACTTACCAATATATATAAATTATATTATTCATTTAGAAGGTAGGGTGTAAAATGAAGAAGAAATATAACTATTTACATAAGATAAGTAACTTTATTAGTAAAACTATCTCTCCTCGATACTTTTGCTTACTTTTACTTGTGGGCATAATCTCCATTGTATCCTTAAATAGCTTAACTGCAAGAAATTCATATAATATTCAAAAAGGTATAGCCGAGGAAGTTATTCGCTTTCATGTTGTTGCAAATAGTAATTCCAAACAAGATCAAGAACTAAAGCTAAACATAAAAGATCATGTTACCAAAGAGCTTGAGCCACTTTTAAAAGATATAAATTCAGTTAATGGTGCTCGTGATGTTTTAGAAGATAATATAAGTAGTATTGAATCTATGGCAAATGAAATAATTTATAAGAATGGCTTTGACTATAGTGCAAAAGCATCTTTAGAATATGATTATTTTCCTTTAAAAGTATATGGTGATATTGCCCTACCTCCTGGGGAATATGAAACTGTAAGAATTGATATTGGCAGTGCAAGTGGCCGCAATTGGTGGTGCATAATGTTTCCTCCCCTTTGTTTTGTTGATAGCACCCACAGTATTGTTCCAGAATCTTCAAAAGAACAACTTAGCGATGTGTTAACAGAGGAAGAATATGACGAACTTCTAATTAGCGAAGATGATGAAGTTAATGTTAAAATAAAGTTTAAAATTTTTACTTTTTTGAATGATTTTTTCGATTAAGACCAATTGCTTTTATTATCCTTACTGGTATAATATTATAAATACA
>CAZUDG010000006.1:35333-41798 GCA_964618775.1 uncultured Lachnospiraceae bacterium
CAAAAAGGATTCGGTTAAATATGGGTAAATCAATTCAACTTAATGCATATGCAAAAATCAACTTAGGACTGGATGTTATAGGTAAAAGGCCTGATGGTTATCATGAAGTACGTATGATAATGCAGACCATAGGCTTACATGACAAATTATCTATTAACACAATCCATAATCCTAATATTAAAATGAAAACAAACTTGCCTTTTCTGCCTGTTAATGACAAAAACATTGTCTATAAGGCTGTTTCATTAATCAAAGAAAAATATCAAATAAAAGAAGGGATTTACATAAATCTTAAAAAGAGAATTCCAGTTTCAGCTGGACTAGCTGGTGGTAGTACAGATGCTGCTGCCGCACTAATTGGCATGAACAAACTGTTTGATTTAGATTTGTCTCTAGAAGATCTGATGGATATAGGTGTTACCCTTGGTGCAGATGTGCCATATTGCTTAATAGGTGGGACAGCCTTATCAGAAGGTATTGGAGAAAAGCTCACATCCCTTCCTCCATTTCCTGATAGCAACATCCTTGTAGTAAAACCAAACATAAATGTATCTACTAAAAAGATATATGGGAACTTTGATTTAAGCAAAGTAGAAAATCATCCAAATATAGATGGCATTATTGCTGGGATAAAAGACAACAACTTACAAGAAGCCACTAATCACTTTGCCAATGTACTTGAAACAGTAACTGTAAAGATGCATCCTAAAATTAACATAATTAAAGAAACTATGCTAAATCAAGGGGCTCTCACTTCTTTGATGAGCGGAAGCGGCCCTACAGTTTTTGGAATCTTTGATGATAATAAAAAAGCACAGGATGCATTTTATCACTTTAAGACATCAAACTTTAGATACCGTGTATTCCTTACTAAGCCTGTATCTTCTATTATATCTTAGATAAGTGCTAATAACTGGCTGTATATGGCTTTCCTTTTCACAAAGTATTTACAACCAGCTATTAGTAAAATCTAAGATATTGTTTTACATATTTATAAAAATTGATCAACTTGCTTAGTTATCAGGATTTTATCCCCTTGTTTTATCTCTTCTTCTTCAAGCTTATTGATTTCCATCAAATTGAGCCTAGTGGTATGGAATCTCTTGCCAATATCCCATAGTGTTTCATTAGCTTTTACTATGTATCCAATTATACTAGGCATCTCTTGAATTTCTTTTTTATCAAACTCAGCTATCTCTATATCATTTATTATTTTAGTATTTATCTTGTTAAATACAATGGCGTTAAGACCTATTCCAGCCTTTACTTCTATTTCTTCACTGTCCAGCATCATAACACTTAATTGCTCCAACCTTGCATTCACATCATAAATATTGTCTTCTTTAACATCCTTAACCTCTACAAGCTGAGAAAAAGGGATCATGCTTTTTATTGTGTTTAAAGGTATCTGATCATCAGAACTAATATATAAAATTTGTACTTCTACTACCCCAACAACCTCCAAACCACCCTCAATCACATTTATTTCATCAATTTTAGCATCTCCAGAAGCATGACATATTTGTAAAATACTAGGCTGATTCTTATTGATTGTTACTCTATCATCAAGCCTTTTTTTACTATTGTTTTTTACTATTAAGTTTTCGTAAGATGTATCTTTCCAAATAGGCTTTATGTTCTTTGATATTGAATAAATATCAGATAAAAGCTCTAGGTCTTCATCTTGATAAACTTTTATTCCCATATCTACTACAACTTCTACATCTAATACCCTATCCTCGCCATCATTATCGGAAAGCACCTGTATGCTTTCACTTCCTAAATCAAAATTAATATTATCTACCATATCTTCTCTGCAACCATTTAATTCAATTGTGGATGAGTATGGTAACTCTGCTTCATAATACTCTATAGGTGTTTCTTCGTTTTCACCTGCATATAAAACAAATACTAAAACTTCTCCTTTAATGGTGAATCTGTCTTCTAATAAACGAGCCTCAGGATTTCTAAGCCTAGCTTCGCTGTAAAGAATTTCTTGTATATTTCCTTTATTTGAAGGTAAATTTACTTCATCCTTAAAGCGATATGTATCTTTCTTGTCTATTGCTATCGTTGTTACTGTAAGTTCCTTATTAATAAATTCCACTCCATCTTCATCTTCAGCCGAAACTGCTGTTGGTTCATCATACAACTCATCAACAAATACAGTCAGGGTAATAATTGATTTTACATTTAGTTTTCTTGAGTTAATTAAACCAGAAGATAAATCTTCTATTTCTACTGTTATACTTGCTTCATCATCGGACTCTAAACCCTCTAAATGCACAGTTTCTTCAAAGGGTATTTCTCCAGAAATATTATATAATGGCCTATCTAACTCATCGCTCAAATACAATACATTAAAACTCAGATAACCTTGTATTATCATCTTTCCAGTTGAGACTTTAACATCTTGTATCTTTACTTCACCTTGTTCCTTGATAATTTTATAAATATCAGGCTTTATATCTGGAACATTAAAGTCATCATCCATGGTAATCTGAAGATCACTTTTACATTTCAATTTATTCATATGAATATTTTTCTTGATTAATTCCACTAAATATCCCTCCTCGTCTTATATCATATTTTATTCAATAGTCATATTAATTATGATTAAAGATTAAGGAAAAATAAAAATGCCTCAATTCCTATGACTAGAAATCGAAGCATCGTTTATTTGTTAAATTTATATAATAATATCATCATTAGTACTTCTTCGCTTTTAACTACTAATTCTAACAAAGCATCATTTTAACATCTTTTGTTAATACATCTTTATAACTAAATGACATAGTCCTTCCGTTATTCTTATCATCATCTGTCTCAATCAAAAATATACTAGGATATGTTTCAGTTATCACGCCTTCTGTTACTGCAATCTTTCGTCTTCCTTTATTAGCCTTTACTTTAACTCTTCTGCCAATATTATCTGTAACTTCTCTACGTACTTTATGAACATCATTTTTCCTCATCATAACAACAGCCTCCTAAAGAACTATACATAGACCACAAGTAATCATAAGCATAACACAAAGTTTTAATAATGTCAATGAGTTTTCAGACAATTCATCGCTATTCAGTGTATTTTTGAAAAATTGTTGACAAAGTATTAGAATAATCTAAAATATAATTTAGCATTTATAAGGGTCACACATTTCATAAGTTTCTATACCTGACAATGTACATAAGTATTTAAATACTATCATTCCTAATTAGTGCAATACCATAAATTAGTTTTACTTTTTATAAATTAAAACACTTTAAATAGATCTTATTATAATGTCTAAATAATAAATGATTAATCAAAGAGTTTAATTAAATAATACTCTTTTGTCTGTAAATTCTGTTTTAATTACAACATAGGGGTATGTAACTGCATTTGAAACAAACTCTTCTTCTGATGGACCAATAAGATTGGTATCTATATATATAACATTTTCAGCCAAATATAGTTCATCTACTGATATACTATACCCTCCTGTTGGTTTTTCTCCATAACCTACTATTATGTAAAGATACTCTTCTCCTTCATCGGAAAAAGTTATTTTAAATGGTTTACTCTTTTTTTCACTTATTGTTTCCATTAATTTATCAGGTACATCTGCATTCTCGACAACAGTAAAATCTAGCTCCTTAAGCTTTTCTGGTTTGGAATTGGAAGATTTACATGCTACCAATAATAAGGCTAATCCCATTACTAACATAATGCCAACTCTATGTCTTGCTCTTAACATAATCCCTTGCTTCTTCCTTTCTCAATCTAAAATCCCTAGTTTATTTTATGAATTCTGATATCCTTTCATGGACAAACAATATTTTCTTTTAATTGATTAAGGAATATATCTTTATTAATGTCTTGATTCCCTACATCCATTAATTTTTGTATTGTTCTTTTAGGTACCCATGTTTTTTTTCCGTTATAATAGTAATTACTTACCTTCCAAAACTTTTCTGGATAAAGCAACAACACATATAATAACTTTAGTTCCTCTTTAGAGATTTTACATATTGAATCGTAAGTGTCAATCATCTTGTTTCCTAAACTAGCATTCCAATCATTTTTCTCCATTGTCTTCCTTATTAAATGATAAAGATCTTGTATTTGGACTCCAATTATAGCCTTATCAAAGTTTGTGGTAATTACTTCCTTGTCAAATGTTCTATAATTCTTTTTTGAAGTTCTATAATCTTGTTTCTTACTTTTCTTGTCTATAATCTTTAAATTATGATATGTATAATTTCCATGGCAAACGTGTCCGTTAGCTATTGCATGCTCTAGCAGGCTGCTATATTGTGACTCCTTGAGAAGCTTGCTTGCTCTTATCGCCTGTTTGAACAAATTATCATAACAATCTAAAAAGCATAACTCAAACTCATGTTTTTTACGTCTTCCTCTAATGTAACTTCTTACTCGCCTTAGTTCTCTAATTCTTTTATCGAAAATCTTATGTAAATTCTCCTCAACTCTATAACACGGATCTTCCTTGTCAACTGGGGTATTACGCAGGAGCATATGTATAGAAGCAAGATTAACTACACCACATAGTACCTCTTCCTCTTCTCTTAAATCAATTTCTCTTCCTGAGTTCCAATTTTTTATTACAAAGCAATTTCCAGCTGTGTCCCTTGTTATAATTTCATCATTAGAATTGGGAACATATAAATCGATATTAGAATAGCCTCTTTTTATTAATAGCTGCTGAGTTTTATATTCAAACTCTACGCGATTTTTTGAGCACTCCAATCTCTTGAATAACTTATCCCCTTCGTTTGTCTCGATTATATGCGCCCCCCTGGTCCGATAGGTGTTCTGAACCTTAAAATCATACTGTTTTAAAACTTCTTGGTATTTAATATCCATAGGAAAGCCCCCTAACGCAAATTGTAGTTTCAACAAAGGTGTCTCTTTAAATCCTATGATAAATCAAGAAAATTCATGACAAACAAAAAACAATATCTTAATTTACTACAATAATTAAGATATTGTTTTTATATTACATTATTTATATTTTTTTATTAAAGTTGCTTATTACTAGTTTTTTATTTTTATTTGATTAAGGAAATTATGTTTTATTAACACTACTTGCTATTAGTGTTATCAAGATATTCCTTTGCTATTGTAAGTAGTTGTGATTTCTCATTTAAGGACTGATCTTCTAATACCATATCCAATAGCTGATTTAAGGTCTTTCCTAATTCCTTTCCAGGTTTATATCCTAGATTGATTAAGTCTTTACCATCTACTTTTAGGTTTCTTAAATGTGTGCAATCTCCCCTACTTATAATTTGTTTATAAATCAACCAAGCTTCTTTCACATCATCTAGCCTTTGTTCATAATCAAAATCATTAAATGCTTTTAGCCTTGCTTCTTTTACGATAAAAAGCACTTCTATTAGGTCAGATCCTAGGTTATTAATAGCCTTTCTAATTCCATAGTCTGATAATATAAATGGCTTCTTTATATTATCAATGAGACTTGCCGTTTTGTATATGGTTTCGTTATCAAACTTAAGTCTTTTTAGAACTTTTCTTGTCATATCAGAACTATTTTCACCATTGTTTTTAACATCAACTTCATGAAGTAATAATGTCAGCCTTGTTATTAGCTTGTCCTTTATACTTAGGTATACCTTCTCTTCATCGAAGGTCTTATCTTCTATTGCTTGTATGGTTTTTATCGCATAATTTCCAACTGACTCTTCCTTAATTTCTATATGTGGACTTTCCATCATCAAATCAAATTCAGGAAAGACTATACCTGTAATTCCTGCCCTATAAAGATCTAACAACTTTTCGGGGTGGGGGCTGATTAATAGCTTGTTCAATTCGGTCCTGATTCGTTCTGCACTAATATTATTTAAGTTTTCCTTTTGTAAACAGGCAGCTTTATAAGTCTTCTCTTCAATTTGAAAGTTAAGTTGTGCAGAAAAACGAAAAGCCCTTAGGATTCGCAAAGCATCTTCCTCAAAACGGTGTATCGGATTTCCAACACATTTAATAATACCTTTTTCTAAATCGTCCATGCCATTATAGAGATCAACTAAACCATCTTGTTCATTATATGCCATTGCATTAACAGTAAAATCTCTTCTTTGTAAGTCATGGGCCAACTTGGAAGTAAACTCAACAGATGATGGATGTCTACCATCTTCATACTTTCCATCTATTCGATAAGTAGTAACTTCATAGCTATTATTATCAAAAAACACAGTAACAGTTCCATGCTGAATACCAGTATCTATGGTCTTTTTGAATATTTCTTTAACAACTTCAGGTTCAGCGGAAGTAGTGATATCCCAATCCTCAGGCTCTAGCCCCAAAACAGAGTCCCTTATACATCCACCTACAGCATATGCTTCATATCCATGTTCAATTAATATATTAATAATACTATTAACACTTTTAGGTAATTGAATTATCATACCTCCTCCTTCCTACACTTTGATCAGCACTTGATCGGT